>JBATFE010000135.1:0-2608 GCA_049664445.1 Gammaproteobacteria bacterium | reverse complement strand
GGTCATTGTCATTCAAACCCTTAACGATCATGGACTCCGTCGCCAGCGTTCCCCTGAAATCATTGGCAAAGACCGACATCCCGTCCAATATAGCCTGATGATCAAGGGATGGATGGGGCCGGTTGATCCGGCGCCACCGGGTTTCATCAATAGCATCCACCTTGAGTGAAACCCAGTCCGCCTTCATCAGGCTTTTCCGCACCTCTTCGCGCCAAATCAGGGATGCGTTGGAGATGATTGCGATAGGGATACCCAGTGGGCGCAGACGCTCGATGGATTCGCTCAACCCCAAGTCCAGTGTGGGTTCACCGTCAGGGACAAAGGTCAAATAGTCAACACGATTGCCCTTTTCCCGAGTCTGTATGAGGCGTTTCTTCACCTCCTGAAAGATCTGATCCGGCGTATAGAATTTACGCGGGACAATCTCAGTGGTTCGGGTTGGTCCAACCTGGCAATAGACACAGGAATAGGAACAGGCCTTGGGTGGAATATTGTTTATACCCAGACTGCGCCCCAGGCGGCGTGAGGGAACGGGGCCAAAGGTAAGCATATCAGCGCCTCTTTGATACAGCGATCAAGCCAATTGGCTGCGCATTGAGATCACCCTTCTTTCCTGCCTCGACATTCCGAGTCAGCTGATTAACTCCACGATGACTTCGGAGACCAACCCCGACATAAGGGCATGCCTAATGCCCCGCTCCTCCAGTTCAGAAATAAACCTGTTACCAAAGTCGCCTGCTGCCAGTAGCGTAACATCCCCGTCTGCAAGGAATTGTGCAGCCTGGGGCGCTGCCCCACCCTCGGCTTGCACAACCGGATTGGCACGAACTTCAAGCATATTTCCTTGTTCGTCGAACAGCAGGTAAAACGGTGCACGTGCACCATGCATCGCGATCTGACCGTCCAGTTCCGGTGCCGTTGCGGCAATTGCAATTGTCATTTTCAATCCCTCCACGCTGATAAATTCAAATTAGACCTGAATCCATGATACCGGTGCCCTAATCAGGCACAGCATGCATGCCTCCAATCCTCTCCATGAGAAGCCCACCGATGATTGAAAAGCCGATCAAATAGAGGACAAGCACCATTGTATACCCGAAGCCGAAGTAGTGAACGAGCAGCGGTAGTAACGGGAGTTTTACGGCCCGGCTATACAGCATGGCAGCCACCAGCGAGGTTCTCATGCCCTTTTGCCTAAGATCATGCAGCACTGCTTACCAGGCGTAGACCGGCCCGGTTGAGAGAATGCCCGCCACAATGGCTGCCAGCCATCCCAGGATGCCGGACCTCCTGCCAAGATATTTCTCAACGCGTTTCGGGTCAAGCAACAGGTCAACAGCAAAAATCAGCACGAACACAAGTGCAAGCGCAGGCAGCACCTTATCAAGTAACTGCGTAAAGACGCCAACCGCACTCAATACCTGCTCGTAATCGAGTGACGCGGTTACAGCGTAGATCACCAGCACCACTGCCAGGAATACCCAGCCACCGATACCGCCTCTCCCTGCCGGGCGATCCCTCTTCATAGCCGCATCAGCCTATCAGCTGAAGTGTATAAACGGTCAAAAATGGAATCATGATCGCAAACAGGAAGCACATCAAATTACGGCAAATGGCAAAGCGCCTGCCCAACAACAGTGCCTCAGCCGGCAACTGAACAATACCTACCGTCACCCAGCTGACTATCAGTGCGGTCACCGCCAACAAGCTCACACCCTCAGCGAGCAGTTCACCACCCAGAATGTAACTTGCCACCGGGTGGCCTGCTGCCACACTGCCGGCAGATGCGCCCAGAAGTACATCAATGAGATCATGTCGGCCGAATAGATCCGCCGATATTTGTTCTGGAAGAAGCGTAACTGCCAGGCTGGTTAACAACAGCATCCCGACGAAAATCGGCAATATAGTTATAAATGTTCGCAGTGTTTTCCTGGCGCTTTGCTTCAGTCTTTGCTCTAACACAGTCAGCGCTCCCTAATAGTCAGACCATATTAATGTAATTTTCCGCAACGGCGCTGCTTGCTGCCAGAAAACGCGCTTCTCGGGGTAACAGTGCAGCAGGCAGCGATACACAGTGCCATCAAGTATGTAATAAGTCCCATGATCAATCCACCGGGTTGCACCAAGCTTGCCCACAGTATACTGGCACTGCAAACTATAAAGATTAGTTGATAACAGCCATCATCTGGTGCGTGATTAATCTGCCGCATACATACTCTTGCCCGGAAAGGTGAAACAGGAAAAAGATAAAGATGAGTACACTGACCTGGATTATTGGAAGCAGCCTCCTGATGAGCGCTATCGCAATGGTTGGCAGCATTACCCTCATCTTAAAAGAATCCACCCTCCAGCGAATTATCCTGCCACTGGTTGCATTTTCTGCTGGCTCCCTGATTGGTGGCGCCTTCTTTCACATGATTCCTGCGGGGCTTGCACAATACGGCAGCAGCGATAGCTTTTTTGTCTGGATTATTGCTGGCTTCAGCGTCTTTTTTGCACTGGAACAGCTATTGCATTGGCACCACTGCCACCGTGCGTCTGCAAGTTGCAAACAGCCCCTCACTTACTTAATCCTTATTGGCGATGGCTTGCATAACTTCATCGGGGG
>JBATFE010000134.1:0-8967 GCA_049664445.1 Gammaproteobacteria bacterium | reverse complement strand
GCACCCTGCGGGATCGCGATACATGTGAAGTTAATTCACGGTTAGCACAGCGGATTGTGCAATACAGGTACCTCCATTGATGCGCAAACTTGTCGTCGCTGTATTGATCTTCATGGCAGGCTGGAGCCTTGGCTGGTATTCGTACCGGCACTGGGGCGCAGAACCGTTGCAGTTTGCACGGCCGTCAGTCCCTGCCGTGCCGGGTCCTGATCGCCCTGAAGCCACAGTCGACATCCGGCCAATGGCGCAGGTTCAGGGGGATAGTCTGGCGCTGCTATTGGATGGCAACGACTTTGACGCGGCGCTGCAACGCTATGATTCCTTACAGCGTCAGGCGGATGAAGCGTCGCTGGCGGAGGCCAGGGATCAAATCCTGTCGCACGCCCGCCGGCTCATTGCCGAGCGTCGTTACAGTCTGGCGGAGCAGCTGATGCAACAATTCCTGGTCGCCGCCTACCGTGACGTGGAGGCACGCCTGCTGCTGGCGGAAGCGTATCAGGGACAGGACGACCTGCTCGCGGCAATTGATCAGCTCTATGAAGCCCGGGGCTATGCATTTCGTCCGGCCATGCTGCAGCGCATCAGCGGGCGCATTCGATCCATGGTGACCGGACTGGCCCAGTCACTGAAACGCAACGACGATCAGAACGCGTTGCGGGCCTTGTACCAGCAGCTCATCCAGCTGGAACCCGACCACGCCCCCTGGTTCATGGGACTCGCAGCCACACAACTGGCACTGGATGACAGGGAGGCCGCCCGCCGTTCCTTGCTGCTGGTCGCACAGGACCCGGATGTCGGCGCACAGGCGCGGGCGATGCTCTCGGAATTGAGCGTTGCATTGGCCGGGATGCAAGGCGCGGGCGCCCGCGGTGTTGCGCCGGAGGTTGTCGGTATACCCTTGCATCGCGACGGCAATCATTTCATCGTGGACGCGAGTCCGGCTAATGGTCGCAGCCTGCGACTGCTCATCGATACCGGCGCCTCCCTGACGATTCTCACACCCGCTGTATTTCAGCAGCGCGGCATCCGCTACCAGGATACCGGCAGGACCATACTCTTTAATACCGCAAACGGCCCGGTCGAGGCAGCTGTGTATATACTCGATGCCCTGACGGTCGGTGACTGGCAGGTTCGGCAGCTCGAAATCGGGGTCCTGGATCTGGGTGTTGGAACAGGTGTGAACGGCTTGCTGGGTATGAATTTTCTCAACCGCTTCCAGTTTTTTATTGACCAGAACAAGGCCCTGCTGCGCCTCTCCGCCAACTAGCTCAGGGCTTCTTCATCGCAGGCTGTACTCCGCGCGCCGGGTATAATTTGCCGGCTGTGTTTATGGTGCACTGGGTGCACCCTGCGGATATTGCGCGCTGTTGCAATGAACCCGCGCGGCGCGCAGCCGGCGGTTTATTTGCGAAAGGTCCAGTAGCGTCCCTGGCCGGTGTCCACGGCCTCGAGCCCGAAGCGGTCGTCGGCGCGCTGTCCGGTCTGCAGCAGCGCAAAGATGTCTTCCATGATGCGGCGATCCTCGGCGAAATAGGAATGGCCGAGCAGTCCACCCGATACGTCGCTGGCATCGATGGTTTCCATGCCCTCCACGACCACCAGGTTCTCACCTGAATCCCCGGCACGCGGATAACCATGGAACGCCTTGGAGGCCATTAGTGCCCGGTCTCTGGACGAGGCATACAGCGTCACGTTAACCCCGGTGCGTGTCAGTCGCGGTGCCATGTCCATGCGAAAGACATCCGCGTCGATGTCGGGTGCGATCATGATTATTTCCCGGAACAGCATCAGGTCGCTTTCCAGGCGCTCGCTGGACAGCGTGATCATGGCGTTGCCGATGATGCGGTTGCCCATGCTGTGACCGACCAGGTAGATGCTGTGCACCGGCACCTGCTCCAGCAACGCAGACATCTCTTCCACAAAATGCAACTGCGCCCATTGCGCATTGGTTTCATCCACGGTGTAACTGGTCAGGCTGCCCTGGGACGGCCAGCTGAACAGTATCACGGGACCGGAGAATTTCAGGTCGTCTGCGAACTGCGCCACCATGCGGCTGGCATCGGGAAACTCCTCGTTGTAGCCATGGACGAACACCATCAGCTTGTTGTCGGGAGAGGCCTCGACGGCGTGGCCAAGACGGGCGGTGAATGCCTCCCGGTTCATTTTCAGGACGTCGCGCACATTGATGTGCTTGTCTTCCTGATGCGACCACTCGAACTTCAGCAGTGACGGTTCCTCGTGCTCGCCCATGACATGGTCCGGTGGAATGCTGATCTGCGAGATTCCATAGCTGGGGTCGCCGCGTTCGCCGCTGAAATACAGGCCACCATCGCTGTCCGGTGCGCGGTTGGTGATATAGAAAAGATCAACCTGGCGCGGTTCAGCCGGGGTCACTGTGGCTGGCGGTTGTGTACCGCCGCTCATGGAGCAACCGCCCAGGTGCATGAGCGGAATCAGGGCCAAAATTATGACGAATTGCAGCTGACGTGTGTTTTCCATAAAGCGGAGTGTACTTGGGTTAATAAAACAGTATAAAGCGAATGTGCTCTGACCTTGAGGGGCGTCGTTTGTTCCTGTTGATGTCCCAGGCGTTTCGGTCATGTGGCGTATCTGTGCGCCGGGCAGTGCTTGCAGGGACGGCATCATATCCGGCAGTATGCGCTCAGCACAATTCTGAGGTGCACAGGCAGGGATGTAGAATAGCGCCTGATAGCTTGCAACACCCTAATGGAGAAACAGTATGTTTGAACCGATTGAGATACCCTTTGGCTGTGTGATGATGTTCAACGTGGTTGACCTGAAGGACGGGGTCAAGGTTGAAGACGTCGAGCTGGTGCTTGGCGAGATGTGCAATGTCGTGAAAAACACCTACGGTGACGACAAGGGCGGTTTTATCGCGGGGCAGGTCTACAAGTATTCCGGTTTTGTATCTGCAGAGGGTACCGTCGGTGATGCACCGGAAGACAACGAGACGGCCGCCAAGATCAAGCAGGGCGAGCTGGCAATCGTGACCTTCTGGAAGTCGTTCGAGCAGCACGAGAAGTCACACGCTGACAAGATCTTCAACGAGAAATTCTCGGCGCTGGTGGAGTTCTGTGACGAAACCTATGAGCTTGGTTATCAAATGCTCTGGCAGGGTGTGCCGGAGTAGGATAACAGCGGTACCTGTCGGCGAACGGGATCAAAGGTGTATTTCAATTCTGCAGGAGCGGATCGCATCCGCGATGCAGGTGCTTAAACAACCTGTCCCGCGCACCAGCCGGATGACCAGGCCCACTGGAAGTTATAGCCGCCCAGCCAGCCGGTAACATCCACCACTTCACCGATAAAGTACAGGCCTTCGACCTTGCAGGATTCCATGGTCCTGGAAGAGAGTTCATTGCAATCGACGCCGCCGAGGGTGACTTCGGCGGTGCGATAGCCCTCGGTACCGCCGGGTTTGACGTGCCAGTGTTGCAGCTGTCGGGCGATCGCTTCCATGCGGCGCTGTGACAGTTCCTGCAGGGACATGTCCGCGGTCTCCTGTCCCAGCAATGCGGGGATGAGTCGTTTCGGCAATACCCCGGCCAGCAGCGTTTTCAGCTTGATGTTTGCCTGCGAGGCTTGTCGTGTTTTCAGGAGATCCACCATATCGAGTTCGGGTAACAGGTTGATGTCGATCGATTCTCCCGCATTCCAGTAAGAGGATATCTGCAGGATGGCGGGGCCACTGAGTCCGCGATGCGTGAACAGGATGTTCTCACTGAACTGTATGCGCGCGTTACTGACACTGCTTGCAACGGCGATGCCCGACAACCCTGCAAGCGGTTGCAGGTCGTGCGGTTGCAGGGTAAAGGGCACCAGTCCTGGCGAGGTCGGCCAGATGTGATGGCCGAACTGTTCGGCCACTTTATAACCCAACGGGGTGGCACACATCTTCGGTATGGACAGGCCACCGCTGGCGATGACCAGTGAGCTTGCCTGGAATGATCCCGGTGATGTCCTGACTGCAAAGCCCTCGTTTTCTTTATTTTCAAGCGACTTGATATCACAGTTCAGCCGGATCGTGACGTGTGCCTTGTTGCATTCCTCAAGCAACATTTCCAGAATGTCCCTGGCGCTGTGATCACAGAATAACTTGCCGAGATCGCGCTCGTGCCAGGGGATGCGATACGCATCCACCAGCGCAATGAAATCCCGTTGCGTGTACCGGCTTAATGCCGATTTGCAAAAATGGGGGTTGTGGGAGATGAAGTTGTCGGCACTGATGTCAGTGTTGGTGAAGTTGCAGCGCCCGCCACCGGACATCAGGATCTTTTTGCCGGCCCTGTTGGCATGATCAAGTACCGTGACCTTGCGCCCGCGTTTGCCCGCCTCGATGGCGCACATCAATCCTGCTGCACCGGCACCGATGATGAGGACATCTGTGGAAATGGATTCAGCTGGCATGACCTAAAATAACTTTTGAATAATTTGCAGTACCGCCAGGGTGCGCTCTATTGATCGTGGTGCCCGGTAATGATAAAGGGTTCCTGACAGCGTTTTAACGCAGTTTCCGCACCCTGAACCTGCGGCCTTTTATTTTCCCTTCTGACAGGACCTGCAGCGCCTGTCTGGCGACAGGGCGTTCCACCGCCACGTAGGCAAGCTTGTCGGCGATATCGATCTTGCCGATTTGCTTGCCCGGCACAGCATTATTCGCGGTCAGGGCGCCCAATATATCACCGGCGCGAAGCTTGTCTTTACGACCGGCATTTATACACAGCGTGACCATCGACGGGCTCAGTCTGAAGTTCTCGCGCGTTTTCAGTGAAGATGTTTTATCAATGGTGACAGGGCTGTTCTGAAAGGCCTCTATGGCCTCGATCCTGAATTGTTCCGCGGCCATGAACAGGCTGATGGCCAGTCCTTCATTACCGGCACGGCCGGTGCGCCCGATGCGGTGAATATGCAGCTCCGGGTCCGGCGACAGCTCGAAGTTGATCACGGCCTGCAGGTCCTTGATGTCCAGACCGCGTGCGGCGACATCGGTGGCGATCAGGATCGAGGTGCTCTTGTTGGCAAACTGCGCCAGCACCTGGTCACGTTCATATTGCTCAAGATCGCCGTGCAGGGCGAGTGCATGGAAACCTTGTTGCCATAACTCGACCGCCAGTTCCTGACATTGCTGTTTGCGGTTGCAAAACACCAGGCTGGATTCAGGACGATAGTGTTCCAGCAGGGCCGTCAGTGTCCTGGTTCTTTCGCCTTTCTGGATTTCGTAGAAAACCTGCCTGATTTTTTTATTGTGGTGCGTGCTCTCCACGCGTATCTCTACCGGGTCGTTCTGGATGGTATTGCTGATTGCCTGGATTTCGTCCGGGTAGGTCGCGGAGAACAACAGGGTTTGTCTTTGCCCTGGTGTGCTGTCAATGATGCGCATGATGTCATCATGAAAACCCATGTCCAGCATGCGATCGGCCTCATCCAGCACCAGTGTTGTTAACCCATCCAGCTTTAAAGAGCCCTTATCCAGGTGTTTTAGTATCCGACCCGGCGTACCGACCACGATGTGCGGGTGCTTTTGCAGTGAGGTCAGTTGCGGCGCCAGCGGCTTGCCGCCACAGAGGGTGACGATGCGGGTGTTGGGCATGGCGCGCGCCAGGCGACGAATTTCCTTGCTGACCTGGTCGGCCAGCTCGCGGGTCGGGCAAAGCACCAGCGCCTGTGTCCGGTAGCTGCGCGCCTCAAGTCTGTGTAACAAGCCGATGGCAAAGGCAGCCGTTTTGCCGCTGCCGGTTTTTGCCTGCGCCAGCAGATCCTTGCCCTGCAGAACAGCCGGCAGGCTCTGCGCCTGTATCGGGGTCATGACCTGGTAGTCGAGGGACTCGATATTGGCCAGCATGTCGGGTGTCAGTGGCAGAGATGAAAAGGCGGTTGCGGTCATGGGGTATTTGCCTGTGTGGGCAAGCGGGGCTGGCTGGGCGGCGGGGAGCGCATGATAGCAGATTAGCAGGGCGGGGCAGGGAACGATTACATGTGGGCGCGGCGTCCTCGCCGCGATTGTTAATATTCGCGCCGGGGAGACGGCGCTCCCGCGGGTGTATCGACTGTTGCAGGAGCGCTTCGCAAGCGCGATCCGATTCGTGAATGAATCGCGGATGCGATCCGCTCCTACAGCAACAGGTCGCCCTCGATACGGTGATAGACGCTGGCGGCATCGATCAGTGACCTGGCAGTCAGTGCCGGCACGCCATAGACCTCTGCGCTGACGGCATAGTCCTGTTTGATTTTTTTCAGCAACAGGTCGAAATCACCATCACCGGAGAGCAATATCACGCGATCAACATCCTTTGCGGCTTCCAGCACATCGATGGTAATGCCCACGTCCCAGTCACCCTTGGTGGAGCCATCGCTGCGCTGGATATAAGGTTTCAGTTTTACTTGGAAACCAATATGTTTGAGGGCATTCTGGAACTTCATTTGTTTGTCGTCGTCGCGCTGCGTTGCGTAGGCGATAGCCACCACAATCTCGCCCTCGGCGCTGATGCGTTTCCAGAGTCCGCGGTAATCGAACTGGCGACCGTAGGCCTGGCGGGTGGTGTAATAAATGTTCTGGACATCGACAAAGATGGCGATTCTTATCACAATGGGGCCTGTGGCGGTGTGTGCCGCCCTGCAAGCCGGTTGCTTGCCCGAACTTCACAGCGGCGGCGCTGTCTGTATGCGTGGCTGGTAGTATACGAACGCTAAGACTATCCTGTCATAACAATTCGATAATCAGGCAGAAGCCTTATGATAACAAGCCCCTTTCCGCGTCCGCTGTGCCTGCTGTTTGCCGCAGCGACCCTGTTCAGCGCAGCAAGCCCGGCAGCCGAGCCACCCGCACCCGGTGTGATCGTTGCACCCGCCCGCCTGGTTGCTTTTGCCGATCGCATCGAGGCGCTCGGCACGCTGGCGGCCAACGAGTCGGTGGAGCTGACCGCCACGGTGACGGAAACCATCAGCGTCATTCACTTCGATGACGGCGATCGGGTCGAGAAGGACCAGGTGCTGGTCGAAATGACCAGCGAGGAGGAGCATGCCCGGCTGGAAGAGGCGAGCGCCACCGTCAACGAGGCCTACCGCCAGTACCAGCGCATCAAGCCGCTGGCGAACGAGGGCACCGCGGCCAAGTCACTGCTCGATGAACGCAAGCGCGAGTGGGAAACCGCACGGGCGCGGCTGGCTGGCATCGAGTCCCTGCTGGCCGACCGGTTGATCAAGGCGCCGTTCGAGGGTGTCGTGGGCCTGCGTGACCTGAGCGTGGGCGCACTGGTGCAGCCCGGCGACCTGATCACCACGCTCGATGACGACCGTGTCATGAAGCTGGAATTCCCGGTGTCCGCTAGCTATCTCGATGCGCTGCGGCCCGGGCTCGAGGTCGTTGCGAGCAGTCGCGCCTTTCACGGTCGCCGTTTCAGCGGCAGCGTCAAGGCCGTCGACAGCCGTATCGACCCGGTGACCCGCTCCATCCGCGTGCGTGCGCTGTTGCCGAACCCGGAACGCCTGCTCAAGCCCGGCATGCTGATGCATGTCGAGTTGCAGGAAAATCCACGCGAGGCGCTGGTTGTCCCCGAGGAAGCCCTGCAACCCCTTGGAGAGCAGCAGTTCGTATTTATCGTGACCGCAGACAACACGGTGGAAAAACGCGAAGTCACCATTGGCGGGCGTCGACCCGGACGGGTCGAGGTGCTGGAGGGACTCGCCGCCGGTGACCGGGTCATTACCCACGGTCACGCGCGGGCAGCTCCGGGCCAGGCGGTGAGCATCAGCGCCGTCGATGACGGCAGCCGTACGCTGCCCGAGCTGTTGCGCTCGCTGCCCGGTGGCGGTCGTTCCGAATGATCCTGTCCGATGTCTCGGTCACCCGGCCGGTGTTTGCATCGGTCATGTCGCTGTTACTGATCGCGTTCGGACTGCTGTCCTTCGATCGCCTGCCGCTGCGTGAATACCCCGATATCGATGCGCCGATCGTCACCGTGAGCACCAGCTACCCGGGTGCCGCCGCCAATGTCGTGGAAAACCGCATCACCGAACTCATCGAGGACCGTATCTCGGGCATCGAGGGGATCCGCTTCATCGCCTCCAGCAGCGAGGACGGGCGCTCGCGCGTCACCGTGGAATTTGACATCAGTCGCGATATCGATGCCGCCGCCAATGACATCCGCGACCGCGTCTCCGCCATCCTCGATGACCTGCCCGACGAGGCCGACCCGCCGGATATCCAGAAGGAAGACAGCAATGAAGATGTAATCATGTGGCTGAACCTGGCGGGCAACGACATGAGCATCCCGGAACTGACCGACTATGCCCGGCGCTACCTGATGGACCGCTTCTCGGTGCTGGATGGCGTGGCACGGGTGCGCGTCGGCGGTGGCCAGGTGTATGCCATGCGTATCTGGCTGGACCGTCGCGAACTGGCGGCGCGCAACCTGACGGTGGCGGACGTGGAGGCGGCGCTGCGGGCCGAGAACCTGGAACTGCCGGCGGGCAGCATCGACTCCGAGAACCGCCAGTTTACCGTGCGCACCCAGCGTACCTTTCTGAATGCCGACGATTTCGCCCGTCTGGTGCTGGCGCGCGGTGATGACGGTTACCTGGTCAGGCTCGGCGATGTCGCGCGTGTGGTGCGCGGCACCACCGAAGACCGGCTGTTCTTCCGCGGCAACGGCGTACCGATGGTCGGTATCGGCATCACCAAGCAATCAACCGCCAATACGCTGGCCGTCGCCAAGGCGGCCAAGGCGGAGATGGCACGCATCAATGCGACGCTGCCGCAGGGACTGGCCATCAAGCAGAGCTACGACAGCTCGGTGTTTGTGGAGGGCGCCATACGCGAGGTCTACAAGACCCTGTCGATTGCCATCGCCATGGTGATCGGTGTCATCTACCTGTTCATTGGCAGCTTCCGCGCCATGCTGGTACCGGCCGTGACCGTGCCGGTGTCGCTGATTGCGACCTCCTTGG
>JBATFE010000133.1:0-2156 GCA_049664445.1 Gammaproteobacteria bacterium | reverse complement strand
GGACAGTCTGCCACCCGCGATTCCGGATACCGGCCAGATTACGGTGGGGACACCCGGCGGTGGTCAGGTCACGGTCTCCGCGCCCGCTGACAGCGCCACAGCCGGTGACACCGTGACCCTCACCAACACCCGGACGGGTGTATCCGTGCAGACCAACGTCAATGGCGATGGCAGCTATACCACTCCGATCGGTGCACAGCCCGGCGATGACATCGTCATCCTGATAACGGACCCGGTGGGAAACACAACAGCCTCGCGTATTCTCAAGGTAGCCGGGACAGCGCCTGCGCTGGATCTGGTGGTATCCACCCCGCTGGATGGCAGTAGCGTCAATGAAAGCCATGTGGGCGTCACTGGCACGTATCAAGGAGCGGCCAATGTCGGGATTACCGTCAATGGAAGTACGGCACAAACCATCGGCAGTACATTTTGTGCAGGCACTGTCTCGCTGGAGGCCGGTAGCAATCAGCTGGATGTGGTCGCGACTGCACCGGATGGTACGAACACTACTCAGTCACTGACGGTCACCAGCGCCGGGAGCAGTCTGATCGAACTGGAGGTCGACCGGGATACGGGCTTTGCGTCACATACGGTGACATTCAGTCTGACCGATAATACCGGTGCCACATTGACAAGCGTCGAATACGACATCGACAGTGACGGGACACCGGAGTACACCACTGCAGATCCGGCAGCAACCTTTCAGCACACCTACACCGAACCAGGTTGCTATACGGCGACGGTGACCGCGATGGATGACGTGGCAGAGAGCTATACAGGGACGCGGATGATAGTGGTTGCTGAGGCAACTGAGCTGGTGTCTGGTGTCCAGGCTGTCTACTATGGATTGCTCGATAATCTTCGGAAGGGTGATGTTCCTGCTGCCACAAGTGCGTTTACTGTCACCAGCCAGGATCATTACGAATCACTCTTCACCGCAATGCAGCCAACGCTGGGAGAGATTGCTGATACGCTCGGCGCGGTAACACGCACGCAGGTGAGTGGAAATCTGGCGGAGATTATTGTCACGCGGAAAAAGAATGGTGTGCCATTCGTGTATACCGTAAATCTTATCAGGTCAGAGTCCGGTATCTGGCGAATTGAGGATATGTAGCTATGTATAAATCGTATAAAACTCCATGGGCAATCATGCTGTTTGCCACCATCCTGTTGCTGGCAGCCTGCGCATCTGGCGGATTTTTAAAAGCAGCGCAGCCCGTAGAGGGCATGATAACGAACTATGAAACCGGTGAGCCAGTTCCGGATGCCTTTGTAGTCGCGCGCTGGACGGGTACGTCGGGAGGTCTGGGGCATAGCGGGGGGGCGATCTGTTTTCACGTCGAGGTAACCAGGACCGACGCTGAGGGCCAATATTTCATCCCGCCCCCCAAGATTCGTCCCGAATATGCGGATTACCGCAAGCCACGGATTCTGATTACCGCGTACAAGCCGGGTTATCGCAGGCCCTACTGGGTCAATGATGTGCCTTCGCCGACAGATCAGCTGATTGATAGTGATGAGACTCCGCATGAAAGGATTAGTTATCTGCTAGATGTAAGGAAAAATATTTCATGCATGCAGGCAGGTGAGAGCGAACAGAATTTGCTGGTAATTTACAAGTCGCTATATACAGAATCGGTGAGGTTTGCAGAAACAAAAGATGAAAAAATTACTGCATTTTCATTGTTACAAAATATTGAAAGTATCGAGCTGGGTGGAGACGAGGCAAGCAAGCGATTCTACGAAAGGTTGAAAGAATTACAGTGACAAGGGTCGTCATTCAAGCTGTAGTTTTCTTACTGTTCTGCAATTTATCAGTGGCAGTTAATGGTTTTGAACTGGCTACGCATGGAAGGATGACATTTGAGGCATATCAGAAGTCACTACTGGCATCGAATATAGCACTGTTAGCGGATCTTGGCTTGGAAGATACACCAAAACCCTTTGGCGAATCATACATGGACCATGATGGTAGCGTTGTTAAAGAAAGAGATGCGCCGAATAAGGAGTTTACGCAAAAATATATTGTTGAACATTTAAAATTAAAATCTCAGTCGTTCACCATCGCCGGCTGGCTGATGCGCGGCGCAATCCGGGAAGACGACCATAACGAACTGCATAACGGGGTCTGCAATATAAACCCGGCAAATAAGGGG
>JBATFE010000132.1:0-4379 GCA_049664445.1 Gammaproteobacteria bacterium | reverse complement strand
GGCGTCCGGACGGCCTGCACACTCGCCAAGTCACCAAATGTGACCCTCTACATCAGAGGCTTCAGCCACTTTGTTGCCTCCATGACTGCTCCGATTGCTTCCGGCTGGAGCAACATCGCCGGGTGGGATTTGCACCCACTGGAAAACGCCGCCTTTGCACGGCACGCACCCAACCCAGACGTAGAGATTTTTCGTTAAATGTCAGGAATGTACTGAATCCCGACATCCAGGTTGTGGTAGCTATCATCTATTGAAAGGCTAGGCTTATATATTGCGAATATTCTTCCTGATGACCCGATCAATAATGATTACTGATAGTTATAAGAATAATTATCTATTTCCCTTATTGTCTGGATTATTGAAAATCCCTCCTATTGAATGTGTTGATAGCAGCTGTTGGTCTCAAAACAATTACGGGCCGCTATCAGCTTATAATTACTGCAAACCTTTAAGGAGTATATCTTATGCCTCTGGTTCACATGGCTGACATGCTGCATCACGCATACGAAAACCACTATGCCGTAGGTGCTTTCGATGTAGTGAGCCTGGATTTCATTTCCGGGGTTGTAGCAGCCGCCGAGGACAAGCAAGCGCCGGTAATCATCAGTCTGGCGGAATCTCACTTTGAATACTTTGATTTTGAATTGCTCATGGCGGCGGTGGTAAGGGCGGCAGAACGCTCGACCACACCTGTGGCGATCCATCTGGATCACGGTGAATCCCTCGAGTCAGCTATTCGTGCCGTTAAAATGGGCTGCACCGGCATCATGGTCGATGCGTCAAATCTGCCTCTTGATGAAAATATCGCTCAAACAAAGGCTGTGGTTGACATGGCCCATGCCTGCGGCATCCCTGTTGAGGGGGAACTGGGGTATGTACCGGGAGTGGAAGGCGAGGATGCTGAGCGTCATCCGGGAGATATTCAATATACGACCGTCGCAGAAGCAAGACGCTTTATCGATGAGACCGGTGCAGATTTCCTGGCAGTCTCCATCGGTACAGTTCACGGTCGCATGAAAGGAAAGCCGAAGCTGGATGTTGAGCGTCTCGCGAAGATCAACCAGGCACTGAAGCTGCCGCTCGTCATACATGGAGGAACCGGGCTGAGTGATGATCAGTACAGGAGTCTCGTCGATAACGGTGTTACCAAGATCAATTACTACACGGCTCTGGCTGATGCAGCAGGACAACGCATAAGGGGTAACGTTGATTCTGATACGAATTGCAGCTATACAGACTGCATAGATGGCATAGCCGAGGCTGTACAGCAGGAAGCAGCACGCTGCATCGACATGTGGGGGAGTGCAGGTCGTGCCAGTTCAATGCTTACGAACTGCCGCCCGTGGCTTCCTGTCGAGCATGTAATATTTTTCAATACTGAAAATCTCGATACAGCCGAAACGGAAGATATGATGTCCGAGGGTAGACGGGTCCTTGGCGGTATACCGGGCGTGCAACGGGTATTTACCGGTCGCGCTGTTGCCGATGATAGCTCTTACAGACATTGTTGGGTGGTGCGCTTTGCCGCCCGTCCTGTTATCGATAGCTATCGCGAGCACCCGGAACACCAAAACTTTGCTGACAATCGCTTTCGTCCCTACGCTGGTACGCGCCTGAGCATAGACTTCGAAGAGTGCGGTACGGAAAAATAAAATAATTCTGGGCAGGCTTGGAGGGTTACTATTGCTGCTACTCGGAAGTAGACAAGCAGCCAGGGAATGGTAGGTTCTGGATGTATTTCAGCAGTTGAACGGCAATTTTCTGGGTGATTCGCAAGAACACTTTGTAATGAACAACATGACAAACAATCAAGATAGCAAATTTCAATCCTATATAAAAAGAGCTTGGGCGATCTACGCACTAATAACATTTGCCCTTATCGTTATATTGGTGCTCTTTGTCGCTCAGGATAACGAAGAGAGGTTTTTCTTCACAATAATGCCTGCAGCAGCAGCTTATGTTTTTCGCCCGACTAACAGGTACCTCGGCAAACTCATTTTTAAGTTCACTGGCGTTTCTCAACCCTCAGAGAATGAATGAGCTCGCACTACCCAACAACTAACTTAATAACGGACGCTCCAAACGTCACGCCCGTTAGCTCAATCGTTACGAATGACCGGAGTTGCTGCATTTTCACTGTTCGCGTTTTGCCAGGGAATGGCAACTTCTGGCCGACCTTCAGGCAGAATTTATTTAATGAGCTTGCACATAGTTGCTGACGATCCTGGCGACAACCAGAGCAGCGGAAATAGATTCACCTTGGT
Organism: Gammaproteobacteria bacterium; assembly: GCA_049664445.1. Classification (GTDB taxonomy): domain Bacteria; phylum Pseudomonadota; class Gammaproteobacteria; order UBA9214; family UBA9214; genus UBA9214. The sequence continues at coordinate 2,115 of JBATFE010000132.1, read as the reverse complement.
GTATATGGCAATAGTAGAAGCCTGCCTGACACCATGCCCTTGTCAGAGGCTGTGGGATTCACGCCAAAACCGGCGCTAAACTCTAAACCTGTTGATATTGCAATGATTCATCACCTACCTGGCAGCAGTAGCTGCAGAACCTTTCACCCTCATCAGCATCAACTAAATTGTTGCCACAGCGCGTGCATACGGCTTCGTCGTGCAGGTACTCGTCGCCGTCATTTATTTTCTTTAGGTCTTCGGTTGTCATGATTACCTCCAGTTAATGAACTCGCACCCAGCTGTTGCCGATTTTGGTATCGACTAAATCACTTGAAATAGATTCACCTTCAGGGAATACACCTGTGAACCACACAACCATACACCTCTTCAATGCTGTCTGTGCTTGATCTACATCACCTGGTGCCACGTCTAATAGAATTTCCGTATGGACGTTGTGTGCCATCTGAGCATCAAACCCAGACAATGCTGTAGGCAGTCGGGTAATGGCCGTGCTCGGTCATTCCATTAGTCTGGACCCATTGCTACCGTTCAGGGTGTCTTCGCCTCGCGTGTATGTGAAAGCAAATATATCCATAGCATCCCTCATAAGTGTGCTAATGTTATCAGTTATTTCCCATCTCTATTTGCTCCCACAGAAATTCTGACCGGCGAGTGCGTACAGCACGACAATCCAGTTAGGAATAACAGCCCAAGTTTATAACTATATAGAAGAGAATTCGAATGGCTAAACCCAATTACACTTTTGAAAAGCGCCAGAAAGAACTTGCCAAAAAGAAAAAGAAGGAAGAAAAGCGCTTGCAAAAAGCTGGGGTAGACGACAACCAATCTCAGGGCGTTCAACCAACATCAGCCAACGATGTTAAAGCGCCAACAAGTAACGATACATAACAAGGCACATCCAGAGTGTGGGCCCATAACCGGGAGGTGGTTCAGGCTCGACGTCAGCCGGCCGCTTTTTGTACACCGCTCGCGATCTGCTACGAAGCAACGCCCGTTAATACTGTCCTTTGCCGATCATGTGATGTTCTGCAACGTATAGCGACGAGTATCTGTCTAGGCTCTTGTCAAGGCGTCTGAACAGGGGCTCCACCCCCAAGTCGCCTTGGGAGAAGCGATGTGTTGTTGGGACGAGGTTATTCCCGCGCAGGTAAGGCGTCGAACGCGCATGTGAAAGGGCCGGTCAGAGCTGCGCTGGGTCTGGCCTCCCTGTTCGCACTGTGCAGTTTCCTGATTGCGGTAGTTGCTCTGGTTGCGTATCGGCTGTGCCTTGTCGATATCATTCAACCGCTGACCGACGGTCCGGCGCTACACCCGGGTACCGCGCTGAGCGTTATACTGCTGGCAACCTGTGTTGTGCTCACGACGCCGCGAGCCCGTCCATTTATCGATGGAGTTTGCGCCGTGGTATTGCTAGGCGCACTGGCACGGCTGGCCTTCCCCGACGAGGCCAGCCTTTGGCTCCAGCAACACAACACGTATCCTGCAGGGCCGGAAGCTGTCGTGTCGACAGGCACTGCGCTGTGTCTGCTGCTGCTGGCCGCCTCACTGCTGTTGCGCCAGTATGGGAACGCGGTAATCTCGCAAATGATGTCCATACTCGCATACAGCGCGCCGGCACTGGCGCTAGTCGGGTACGTGCTCGGTGTACATGAGCCCTATGCCAGGATGTCGCTGACCACCATCCTGATGCTGATCCCGCTGTGTGTGGCTACAGCCTTGAGCACCGTCTTTCACGGCTTCCTGCGGCCGCTGCTTGGCCCAACCCGCATCAGCACGCTTGCCAGGCGTCACCTCGCGCTGGTCATGATGGCACCGTACCTGCTGGGCTTCAGCATTATCAATATCAGTCCGGATGCCGCCGAGATCTCGTTCCTGATCCTGATAGTCGCGAGCAGCCAGACTGTAGGGCTCGTCGTAGCCTTCCTGGCGCTGTCCTTCGGCAACCTGGAACGTCGTAGCAATATCCTGCAGCGGCGTGCAGAGACGCGGGCCATGCGCGACGGGCTGACCGGGGCAATGAATCGTGCCAGCTTCACTAATCAGGCCCACCGGGAGATTGGTGAGCACCGCAAAATCAAGAGCAATGTGTCTTTGCTTTTTATCGACGTAGAT
>JBATFE010000131.1:0-1514 GCA_049664445.1 Gammaproteobacteria bacterium | reverse complement strand
GATGCGATGGAGAAGGTCGGCAAGGAAGGCGTTATCACGGTTGAAGAGGGTACTTCACTGGAGAACGAACTGGACGTCGTCGAAGGTATGCAGTTCGATCGCGGCTACCAGTCCCCGTATTTCGTCAATAACCAGGATAATATGTCCACCGAGCTCGAGGATCCCTATATTCTGATCCACGACAAGAAGATCTCCAATATCCGCGAACTGCTGCCGGTACTCGAAAGTGTTGCCAAGGCCGGCAAGCCATTGCTGATTATCTCCGAAGATGTGGAAGGTGAGGCGCTGGCCACCCTGGTGGTGAACAGCATTCGTGGCATCGTCAAGGTCTGTGCCGTCAAGGCACCGGGCTTCGGTGATCGCCGCAAGGCCATGCTGCAGGATCTCGCGATTCTGACCGGCGGTCAGGTGATTTCCGAGGAAGTCGGCCTGTCCCTTGAAAAGGCCAGCCTGGATGACATGGGTACCGCCAAGCGTGTCGTGATTACCAAGGAAACCACCACCGTGATCGACGGCGCCGGTCGCAAGGAAGACATCGAGGCGCGTGTCCAGCAGGTCCGTGCCCAGATCGAGGATTCCAGCTCCGACTATGACAAGGAGAAGTTGCAGGAACGCATGGCCAAGCTGGCCGGCGGCGTTGCAGTCATCAAGGTGGGTGCCGCGACTGAAATGGAAATGAAAGAGAAAAAGGCGCGCGTTGAAGATGCCCTGCATTCGACCCGTGCCGCCGTCGAAGAGGGTGTGGTCCCTGGCGGTGGTGTAGCGCTGATACGTGCCAAGTCCAATCTCGGTGATTTGCAAGGCGCCAATCATGACCAGGCCATGGGTATCCAGATTGCACTGCGTGCCATGGAAGAACCACTGCGCCAGATTTGTGCGAACGCCGGTGAGGAACCCTCGGTCATCCTGAATCAGGTGGCCAACAACAGCGGTAACTACGGTTACAACGCCGGTACCGGTGAGTACGGTGACATGATCGAGATGGGTATTCTCGATCCTACCAAGGTCACCCGTTTTGCACTGCAGAATGCGGCCTCAGTGGCTGGCCTGATCATTACCACGGAAGCCATGGTCGGTGATGCCCCGGCAGATGATGCCGGTGGTGCTCCGGATATGGGTGGTATGGGTGGTATGGGCGGTATGGGTGGTATGGGCGGCATGATGTAAGTCGGCCTGACCCGATAGTACAAAAAAGCCCCGCTGGCAGCAGCGGGGCTTTTTTTATAACCGCTTCAACCGGAAAACATTTTATGGCCACGGAATCCACGGAAGAACACGGAAAAATAAGATCCATGTAACTAAGGAACCTCTGATTAATTCGTCATTGCGAGGAACAAAGTGACGAAGCAATCTCCAACTAACTGATTCTATTGTGCGAGATTGCCACTTGGCCGCTCCCGGCATCCATGCCTCCCGCGGCACTTGTACATCCATGTACATCGCGCTCGAAATGACGCGAATATTTGTATAAACCGGAGTTTCTCCGGGCATGTGAGGACTTACACAAAAAAACA
>JBATFE010000130.1:0-7272 GCA_049664445.1 Gammaproteobacteria bacterium | reverse complement strand
GCCCACACGTGTGCGCAGCCCCGATTGGTTTAACCATGCCTGGATCGTGGCCGTGCCCAGGTTTACCTCCAGGATGCTGACCCGATTCGGCAGAGCCAACAAGACGACATAGCGGTGGTAGTTGTCCTTGAGTTCTATCAGGTGATAGATGTTGGGTGTAGGATAGACCGCGATTCTGCTGGGCAGGGGGGCGGCAAACTGCATGGGCAGCATGAAGCTTCCGCCGAAGGTGCCACGAGCAAAGATGGCCACTCCTTTTGTCTCGGGTAGGAGGTCGGTGGCCATCCAGGCCTCGATCCTCCCTAAAATTTCCTCGAGGTCGGCGAGGTCGTTGTCCTTGAGAATGCGCCGCAGGATGCGTGCGCGATTATCGAGTACATCTCTCCAGCCGGTCTGCCCGTTTTCAAAGTTAAGGTAGCAGCTGATAAAAGGTGCGTCTGATTCTTCCACGCTGGACAGCACGGTGATTTGCTGTTTGAGTTCGTCGAGAGTCGTCATGTGTGTCATATCAAATGCCTCATATTCATGTATGGAGCGGTATGGGCGATTTACGCCCGTGAACGATTCCTGTACCGGCAATACTTGTTCATCGGGTATCACGACAGCTGGTCGGTTGTCTCGAACCTGTTGAGTTTCTCGAAAAAGGTTTGATGGTCGATGTAATGGGCGCCGTCGCAGGAGAACCCCATATTGATCATGCCGTCAATCAGGTTGACTGAGCCATTGCGCAGTTAAATGGTCTGGTCCGTCAATCGTAGACGCCATAACTCCTTGAAGATGCACTCAATGTCCCGTGATCCGAGCATGGGGCTGCGGTCCTCATTGCCCGCATTGTCTGCATCCGGGAATCGGTCGAGAAAACCATCGTCGAGCACTTCTTCTTGCAAGAACTTTTCGTAACAGAACGGATCGCGCATGAACCAGCAGGTCAACTGGCTGGACGAATAATGAATCTTGATATGAAACACTCCCTTCTGCACGAGGAGTGTATGCGCGATTTCATGTACGCGGTCGATGGGCGCATCGAAAAGGCTTTCCACCCGTTGTTGCTGAAATAGAAACCCGCGTACCATCGGATCCCCCTTGATCTGCAGCCATCTATTCGGCATTTCATTTCCCCTTAAGTCAACTCGGTTGGTGTTGAGTAGTCCATTTGCCCAGGACAGGCCCAAGAGGTCGGGCAAAGTACGAACAATGCTCCCGATGCTGATAGGTTAGTGTTGCGTCTCTATTCATCACCATTCATGAATCCCAGCAGGTGCAACAGACTGGTGAACAGGTTGAAGATGGCGACAAACAGTGTGACGGTGGCCATGATGTAGTTCGTTTCACCGCCATGGATGATGTTGCTAGTCTCGTACAAGATCAGCCCGGCCATCAGCAGCACGAATATGGAAGAGACTGCCAGCGACAAGCCGGGCATCTCAAAGACCACCGCACCCAGACCGGCGAGGAAGGCCACCAAGATACCCACCATCAGAAAACCACCCATGAAGCTGAAGTCCTTGCGGGTAGTCAGCGCGTAACCGGATAAGCCAAGGAAGATGGCGCCGGTAGCGCCCATGGCGGTCATTACGACCTGGCTACCGTTGGGCAAGGCCAGATAGGCGTTGAGAATCGGCCCCAGTGTGTAACCCATAAAGCCGGTCAGCGCGAAAACAAAGGCCAGCCCCAGGCTGCTGTTACGAAACTTTGTAGTGGCGAACAGCAGGCCAAAATAGCCACCCAGGGTCAGCAGGAGTCCCGGATGGGGCAGGTTAAGCGCCATCGAAACCCCGGCAGTCAGCGCGCTAAACAACAGTGTCATGGACAGCAATGTATAGGTGTTGCGAATAACCTTATTGGTGGCAAGCGTAGCGGTTTGGCTCTGGCTGGCAGTGATCGTTATCGGGTTGTTCATGCTTACTTATCTCCGGCTGGTTTGTTAATGAGTTAGAATAACTGTTGCTCGCCCGATATCAGCGGGCGACCCTGCTTGAGCAGGGTTTGCTGACGGTCAAGCTTGCGCACCACGGTGCGCCCGGCACGATCGACAGCACGGTCAATGGCGACGTACAAGTCAGCCTCAATATCTTCGATTACGATATCGGATAGACCAGCCAGCATTACTTGCATGTAGCAGCGCTTATCCTTGCCACCGCGTGGGCCGTTGATGACAGATAGCTGCAAAGCAACCCGTTGGATGTGATCGTCTAAGCAGGCCAGAGCGAAATGCAGCCGCTGTTCGGCATGGCTACGCAGGGCGACGGTCAGGGGAAAATCGCGTGCCTGAATATCAATCTGCATAAGGTCCACCGTTGCAATGCTGTTGTTGCTTCAATAACAGGTATGTTAGGCGGGTTTTACAAACAAATATATTCGATTATATTGGTTATACTGTTCGTAATTTACGAAGTAATGGCAATCCGATGGTTAACTACAAGCATCTACACTACTTCCGGGCTGTGGCCACGGAGGGTGGCGTCGCCCGAGCCAGTGAACGCCTGCACCTGACACCGCAGACCATCAGTGGGCAATTGAGCCTGCTGGAGGAATATCTTGGGGTGGACCTGTTCAACCGGGTTGGACGCAATCTGGAACTTACTGACAGCGGACGGCTGGTGTTGAGCTATGCCGATGAAATCTTCTCGCTGGGTGGAGAGCTGAAAGAGATGATGCATCAGTTACCTGAGGGCCGTCCCCGGCTGTTCCGGGCGGGCGTAGTCGATGTGGTTCCCAAGTCCATCGTCCCATCGTGTTCTTCAGCCTGCGCTGCAGATGCCAGAGCCGGTGCGTATGGTCTGCCACGAGGCGAGTCTCGATACGCTGTTGGCGGAACTGGCTGTGCACCGCCTTGATCTGGTGCTGGCCGACCGTCCTATCCCGTCTACGGTCAGTACGCGGGGCTTTAGCCACAAACCTGGTGATTGTGCGGTCAGCTTCTTTGCTACAGAGAAACTGAGAAAGAAGCTAAAGGGTGATTTCCCCCGATGTTTGGATGGCGCGCCAATACTATTACCCGGCAGCGGTACTCAGCTGCGTTCCGGCATTGACCAATGGCTGGATAAACATCGTATCCATCCGCATGTGGTTGCCGAGTTTGATGACAGCGTATTGATGAAGGTTTTTGGGCAAGAGGGAGCGGGGATCTTTATCGCACCCGCTGTGATCGAGGCCGAGGTGGAGTGGCAGTATCAGGTGGCTGCGATCGGTCATGTTGACGAAGTGAAGGAACGATTCTACGCCATATCCGTCGAGCGCAGGGTCACGCACCCCGTCGTCTCCGCCGTGGTGGAGGCAGCCCGTGAGTCATTGTTTGCCGATAAATAGTCATGGAATAAATGACATGAATGAAAGGATAAACGCTGATCGAAAAGTGAATACAGACAAATATCATGCTCCTTTGGAAAAGAGTTTAGTCAGGATACTCACGCCTTTTGAAGCATTTATTCGCCGCCAGACCACGAGTGGTTTACAGCTGATGGTCGGGACCGGCATTTTTACCGCCTCACTTCTGGTGGGTGTGGCTGGCTTTGTATGGTCAGCAGGCCGGTAGGGGCTGGGGACAAGCCTGGATCGAAGATGGAAGTACACGACTTTTTTCTTGCGCTCCTCATTATCCTGCTGACGGCGCGGATATTCGCCGAGCTGGCCACACGCCTGCAGGCGCCGTCAGTAATCGGCGAATTATTCGCCGGCGTGGTGCTGGGACCCAGCCTGCTGGGCTGGATCGAGCCGACAGAGGCGATCCGTCTGATGGCGGGGATCGGTATTATCCTGCTGCTGTTTGAGGTGGGGCTGGAGACAGACGTCAAACGCCTGGTCAGCACAGGCCTGGAATCCATCGTCGTCGCATTAGCCGGTTTTATCCTGCCATTTCTGTTTGGTTTTGGGCTGGCTTACGTACTGTTCGAGTTGCCGTTGCTGGTATCGCTGTTTATCGGCGGGACACTGACCGCGACCAGCATCGGCATCACCGTGCGGGTGCTCAGCGACCTCAAACGCCAGCATTCGAAAGAGGGACAGATTGTTCTGGGTGCGGCGGTGCTGGACGATGTGATGGGCGTGGTGCTGCTGGCACTGCTCTATGAGTTTTCCATCGGTGGCGGCGTGAGCCTGGTGAATACCGGCAAGGTGCTGATCTTTGTGGCGGCGTTTTTTGTGCTGGCGCCGGCGGCTGCCAAGCTGATGTCTGTCGTCATCAAGCGCTTCGATGCGAGCAGCGAAATCCCTGGGCTGATCCCCACGACCATTGTCTCTTTGGTGTTGTTTTTCGCCTGGCTGGCGCATGCCGTAGGTGCACCGGAACTGCTGGGCGGCTTCGCCGCCGGACTGGCGTTGTCACGGCGTTTTTTCCTGCCCCTGGGCGTTGCGTTGCATGCCGATGAAGCCTTCGCAGAACGTATCGAAATACAGATGAAACCTATTGTGCAGCTGTTCACGCCAATCTTTTTCGTTATGGTGGGGCTGTCACTGAACCTGCGCGAGATCGACTGGAGTTCACCCTTTATCTGGTTGTTCTCCCTGTCGTTGCTGGTCGCCGCTGTCGCTGGAAAACTCTTCGGGGCCGTGCTGGTGAAAGAGAGCTGGCCCGTACGCTGGATGATCGGCACGGCGATGATTCCGCGCGGCGAAGTCGGACTTATTTTCGCCGAGCTTGGCAGGGAGAGCGGGATCTTCAGCAACGAGGTCTACGCCGGGATGGTCATTGTCATCGCCCTGACCACGTTGCTGCCGCCTTTTGTCATGAAGTGGTATTACCGGCGCTATGGAGCGCAGCTGCTTTAGTTGATTGCTGTTTGGATGCCCGGCGTTGCGGGCCAATCAATCGGCTGAAAGTTTCGTTGCCTGGTGGGGTTTTGCTTTGTCGTACTGGAAAAGGCGCTCATTGAGCAATTGAAGTGTTATCTCTGCCTCTTCCAGTTTCTTCCGAAGATGGGCAATCTGCTGTTTGGCTTCAGCGATTTCTTGAAGGATGTTTTCGCGGCTTTCAGGTTTCATTCTGCGGAATTAGCTCAGGCAATCAACGTGCTACCATGAGAGCAGCCGCTATGTAGCAGAAATGGATTCCAAGACTATCAGGCAGCTTGGTTTCCCAGTGAGCTTAATTTCTCAAGTATATCGGGAAATTTACGCACCATCAGAACGAGAGCAGAAGCTTGAGCATTCGGTCTGGCGCGACCCTGTTCCCAATTCTCCAAAGTACGCAGGGATACACGTAGGCGACGTGCAAAGACAGCACGAGAAACATGTAGCCGCTCCCGGGTGTCACGGATCAGGTATGCATCCACTTCAAGCGGAGGAAGGTCTTCAACTTCGTGGGAGCGTAAGGTGATCTTGCCCACGCGCTGCTGCTGCATCGCATCGAAGTCCGGCCTGTTCGGCTGATTCAAGGAAGCATTCCTGTTCAACAAATGTTGCTGCATTGCGCAGACGCAACAGAGTATCGATAGGTCTGGAGAGGGGAATTGGCTGGGAAAAGGCAATTGGCCTGGGTCAATTCAGGCCCGCGCGTCTGGTTTGGGTAAGATTCCGCTGTGATCAGGCAGGAAGGCCAGGCTGGGATGCGCTGGTAGCGATTGCCCAGTTACAATCTCCACAGAAAAGATAACACTACTGGTCGCTGACAAGCTTGTAGCGTTTCTACATCCTGTTTTGTGGTTGCAAATCAATCCGAAACACCTGCGAATCAGACAGAATTCGCAGGTGATCGGTGCATGTATTTTTAACTCAGCATTACATCACTGGCTATGATGCTACTAATTGCCGATAGCTGTGCCAGGTTGCATATGCAAGTAACGGAAAGACCAGGGGCATCAAGATCAGTCCCGATGCTAATGCGATACCAATTAATACTGCAAGCATGGTCATCCATACGAGCATGGTTTTTGAATTTTCTCGTAACGTGTGCAGACCGATCCGTACAGCGTCTATCACATTGCAGTTTCGATCAGCAATCAGTGGCAGAGATATAGCACCCATGGCGAAAAGAGCGAGTGCGAACACAACAGTTGCGGATGCCAAGAACACAAGTGTGGCAGAGGCGCCATCACCCGCTGTCCAGACACGTACCACCTCGGCTGCACTAGTACCGAGGGTCCCGTAATAGAGTGCGAATGCAATGCTCGTCAAACGTACCCAGGCGGCCAGTAAAAGCGCACTCAGCAACGAAAACAGCGCAATGCTAGTTGAACGACTTCGAACGCTGCTAAAGCAAGCACGCATCGAGATGGGTTCTCCTTGCTCGCGCTTGCGAGCGACAAAGTACGCCGCTGCCGCAATGAAGGGACTCACCATTAACAACAGAAGCAGGAATACCGCCGATAATTGCGGTACAGCGGTCGCTGCGAGATAAGCAATCACGCATGCGGATGTGAATAGAAAACCCAGAAACGCGCTGATGACCGGTGCAGCAGTAAGATCACGCCAACCCTCTTGCAACCACCGGAAGGGGCTGTCTGCAGGGGCTGACCCTGAATGCTGTACACGCTGTGAGCGATCGTAAGTGGCAGTATAATTTGACATTGTAAACCTCCTAACAGATGTAGATGAGCACTGAGTGATACAAAAAGTTTTAGAGTCAGTACATCGAAAAATACAATTACCTTGCGGTACGCTGATAACTATGTGTCATCAAGCTATTGAGGATCTCTGGTCCTGTCTTCGTCCGTTCACTTGCCAGCTTACCCAGCAACGTACCGGATTCATCAGGAAGCGTGCGATGGTCGAGCAACGAAGTTTTCATCCCAGACGTCCGTCAAATGCTGGTGCAGGACTTGCTCCTCTCGAAGCAGTTCTATCCTGTAACGCGCCTCGGCAGCGCGCAGCCTCCTCATGAGGCGTTTGTTAGCAGTCTTGTGTTGATGTTGTGCAGCTACAACCAGAGTCGGCTGATCAATTTGGATAAGCATGTCGTTTACTCCTCTACTTGGTTAAAAATGAATCCCTGCAAACAGGGATACTGGCGAAGAGAAAATCATCCGATGCTATGCCCTCGACCGGGTAATCCTGAGCACAGGGTAGTAGCAGTGATTTGCCGACCAGGGTGTGTATCATCAGATAAGTCTTTAAGGCCTTTGTCCATATACTGTCCAGGTATTTCATTGCCGAGACGTGATAACGATTTAGCCTAACAGGCGTGTTGGAACTGCCCACGGAGCCGTCACTACAGATAGGTGCATGATAAAATAATATTTTTAAACAGTTACATAGGACCCTAAAATTGCCGTGCGTGAGATTTTGTGGTCGTTTTTTCATCGGGCCTGTCCTGTTGAAAAGACTAACAAGTTGTCT
>JBATFE010000129.1:0-1899 GCA_049664445.1 Gammaproteobacteria bacterium | reverse complement strand
GTCAGGCAATGTACAAAATTACGCGCAGGCGATTTCTTCAGGGCACCACTGGTTTACTGGCCATGCATGCCGTACCAGTAGTGGCAACCTTGCGAAGCCCTACCCCACGCCAGTCGGCCGGCCCCTTCTATCCGGTGGAATTGCCACTGGATGATGACAACGATCTGACGCACGTTGCAGGACAGGAACAGACGGCATCGGGCCAGATCACTGATCTGGATGGTCGTATCCTCGATCAGAACGGGCGGCCACTGGGTGGTTTACGCATCGAAATCTGGCAGTGCGACATCAACGGCCGCTATCGGCATCCCCGTGATGCGGGTGACCACCCAATCGACCCGGCATTTCAGGGCATCGGGCATACAATCAGCGACAGTCTTGGTCGGTACCGATTCCGGACAATCCGCCCGATGCCATATCCCGGACGAACACCCCACATCCACGTGGCGGTATTCCCCGCAGGTGAAGAGCCCTTCACCACCCAGCTCTATGCTGCGGGCGATCCGCGTAACGCGAGTGACTTTCTCTATCAGCGTGTACCTGAAGCACATCGTCATCTGGTGACAACAGAATTCAGGCCATCTGGCGCAGCTAATATCGATTTCACCGCCACATGGGATATCGTAATGGCTGTCACACCGGGCTGAGTCCTCGCCAGCGGAGGGACATCGTACCGTGGCTGAGCCCGACGCGGACTTACCCCAATTTTACAGACACCGCATGGCTGGCATTGGATGAAGGACGAGGGCCGATGGCTTCAGTCTACGTTGCGTAACGTCATCACCTGGTTAGAACAACCCGCAAAGGACCGGGAAGCGAACCATGTAAAGTCCAAAAGGATCATCAACAGGGCAAATCAACATGCACGCGTCAGAGAACGCCAAGGAACTTCACAATCTGATCAATGACACGCCCCCTCTCCTTCTCGTCGAGGTTCTCATTGAGTGGCGGCATTGCAGTTCCTGATCTCACACTGCGCGGATCGCTGATCCACCTTCTGAGTTCACCCGTGGTCTCGCCATGAACCAACAGCTTTATATCCGCCCCCACCTTCCTGCCACCAACACCATTGATGTTATGACAACCGAGACAATATGTCTTGAAGGGCACGAATCCCGCCTGCGCATCAGCTGGCACATCGGACGGCATCAGTCCGGAATAAAACGACTCTGGTACTAGCTGGATTTGATCCACCTGATAAGGCCAGCCGTAGGAACCCATTTGCTGCAAGTTAGAATCTGCAATATTGTCCCAAACTAAATAGAATGGACCAAGCGGCACTTTACGTTCATTCTGCTGATTGTTATCAACAACAAATGGATTCCCGTCTGCCCTCGCAAACGTGAGGTAAGCATCCTTTTCACGCGCTTTGCCTGCCGCAACAATTCCAAGGTAGCCATCCAGTGCTATGAAGTGTATTTCTCCGCTGAAGTCTCGCCATTCTTCAGGGTAGTAATGTTCAACAAGTGTCCTGAGCGGAACCCCGACATAGGTCACAATGCATTTAGATTTCCCGCATTGCATATGCGGTTCAACGACCGTAATCTCGCTGATTGAAGACCCGAGATCGCGCCTGACCTGTTCAGGGGTCAGTTCAAAAGGTGCCGCTTGCAAGGGCAAAGCAAACAGCATTAGCAAGATCACAACATGGTGAAAAGACATACAGCGCCCCCAGGATTCTGCCTGGAAGAATTATACGCCAGTATAAATCTGGCCCAACCTGTAAACAGGATGGATGTCTTGTTATTGTGTACACTTAGATGTAAGTCGTACATCTATCCTACTGAAGCCTTCCGACAATCCTGATCAGGAGAGCCTAAGGCTTGCATTCTTTCCCATTAATAGTCGCAAATGGGAATGTTGGGAAGGAAGAACCGTAATTGATAAATATCCAGTTCG
>JBATFE010000128.1:0-7228 GCA_049664445.1 Gammaproteobacteria bacterium | reverse complement strand
CTACCTTGCCAAACTGCTTCATGCGTTTCTTGCCCGCCTTCTGCTTCTCCAGCAACTTGCGCTTGCGGCTGATATCGCCACCATAACATTTTGCCGTGACATTTTTACGTAATGCCTTGACCGTGGTACGCGCAATGATCTGCGCACCGATCGCCGACTGGATGGCGACATCATACATCTGCCGCGGAATCAGTTCCTTCATCTTGCTAGCCAGTGCCCGGCCACGTGACTGTGCGACATCACGGTGCACGATCAGCGACAGGGCATCGACCCGTTCGCCGTTAATGAGCACATCCAGCTTGATCAGCGGTGCGGGCTGGAAACGCAGAAAATGGTAGTCAAACGAGGCATAGCCGCGGCTGACCGACTTCAGCCGGTCAAAGAAATCCAGCACGATTTCGCTCAGCGGAATTTCGTAGTTCAGCGACACCTGGCTGCCCAGGTACTGCATGTCTTTCTGTACACCGCGCTTCTCGATACACAGGGTAATGACGCTGCCCAGGTAATCCTGCGGCACCAGGATATTCGCCATGATGACCGGTTCGCGAATCTCTTCAATTTTATTCACCGGTGGCAGGCTCGCGGGGTTATCGATCTTGATGAGCGCTCCGCTGCTGTCCAGGACTTCATAAATAACCGTCGGCGCGGTGGTAATCAGGTCGAGGTCATACTCGCGCTCCAGACGTTCCTGCACGATTTCCATGTGCAGCATGCCAAGGAAACCGCAGCGAAAACCAAAACCGAGCGCCTCCGAGGTCTCCGGCTCGTAATGCAGCGCGGCATCGTTCAGCCGCAGCTTCTGCAAGGCATCGCGCAGGTTTTCGTAGTCATCCGAGCTCACCGGATACAGGCCGGCAAACACGTTCGGCTGTATCATTTTGAAACCGGGCAGCGCCTCCAGGGCCGGCTCGTTCACCAGCGTCAGGGTGTCGCCCACGGGTGCGCCATCGATGTCCTTGATACCCGCCACCAGAAAACCGACGTCGCCGGCGACCAGTTCGTTACGTTCAACCGGCTTGGGCGTGAACATACCCAGCTTTTCAACCTGAAAGTGACGCCCGGTCGACATGACGCGAATCTTGTCGCGGCGCGACAGGCGACCGTCTACCACACGCACCAGCGACACCACACCGACATAGTTGTCAAACCAGGAATCGACAATCAGCACCTTCAGGGGGGCATCCGGATTCCCGCGTGGTGGAGGAATGCGACGGATGACTTCTTCCAGGATATCCTGCACGCCCACGCCGGTCTTGGCACTCGCCAGCACGGCGTCTTTGGCATCGATGCCGATGATCTGTTCAATTTCATGCCTCACCTTTTCAGGGTCAGCCGCCGGCAGATCGATCTTGTTCAGCACCGGCACCACTTCGAGATCCAGATCGATCGCGGTATAGCAGTTCGCGACGCTCTGTGCCTCCACCCCCTGGGCGGCATCGACAACCAGCAGTGCCCCTTCACAGGCGGCCAGCGAACGCGACACCTCGTATGAAAAATCGACATGCCCCGGGGTGTCAATCAGGTTCAGCCGGTAGACCTTGCCGGAGCGCGACGGGTAGTCCAGCATTACACTCTGCGCCTTGATGGTGATACCGCGTTCGCGTTCCAGGTCCATGGAATCAAGCACCTGGTTTTCCATCTCGCGGTCACTGAGCCCTCCGCACAGCTGGATAAAACGGTCAGCCAGCGTCGACTTGCCGTGATCGATATGCGCAATGATCGAGAAATTGCGGACGTACTGGCTATCTGTCATGAAAATAAGCGCGATGGTCCCGAGCGCCTTGCTCGGGAATGCGGATTACGGTTGGGAAACAAGCGCCTTGACTACACCGCTCGGGTTATCAGTAAGATATTGATTATACAGTAACCCTGTGGCAAGTCACTCATCGTCTGTAAATCAGACGCCCAGGGCGAGGTGCGCGCGCAAGCGCGTCTCCTCGAGGAAGTAGTAGCAGATTTCGACCTCCCCCGCAGCCAGCACCGGGACCCGGGTATCGTAACGGCGGCGCAGCTCGGGGTCGGTATCGATATCCACCTCCAGCAGCTGAAAGCCGAGTTCAGGGCGCAGACATTCCAGCGCCTGCAGCATGTCGCTACACAGGTGACAACCGCGGCGGGTATAGACCGTTAGTTGCGGCGTCAAGCAAACACCGGCGTCTGCCTGCAGCACTCAGTCCTCTGCAGGCACCTTGATGGCAAGAAAGGTCGGGCTGCCATCGCGCTGCACCAGCAAGGCCACGGACTTGCCGGCCGGCAAGTCATTGACCAGCTTCTCGAAATGCCGGACATCCTTTACTGCCCTGTTGTCGATCGCCAGGATGATATCGCCCTTGCGAATACCTGCCTTGGAAGCCGCCCCTGGAGCCAGGTAACTCACCAGCACGCCCTCACTGACCTGCAGCTCTTCCTTTTCCTTGTCACTGAGATCCACGACAGTGAAGCCGAGCCGGTCGGTCGACTTCGTTTCCGGTTTGGCACGGCCCTGTGCAATATTCTGATCATCCGGCAGTTCACCCAGTTTGACATACAGGGTCTTTTCGCGGCCATTGCGAATCACCGTCACTGGCAGTTTCACCCCGACCTCGGAACTGCCGACGATCGGCGGCAGACTGGAGGATTTTATTACCGCCGTGGCATTGAATTCGACAATGACATCGCCCACTTCAATACCCGCTCCCAGTGCCGGACTGTCCGGCAGCACCTTTGCGACCAGTGCACCGCGCGGGCGTTTCATGCCAAACGACTCGGCCAGGTCCAGTGTCACGTCCTGTATCAACACGCCGAGCCAGCCGCGGCTCACTTTACCACTGGTCTTCAACTGGTCTGCGACATCCATCGCCACTTCGATCGGGATGGCAAAAGACAGGCCCATGTAACCACCGGTGCGGCTGTAAATCTGCGAATTCACGCCCACCACTTCACCGGCCTGGTTAAACAGCGGCCCACCGGAATTTCCGGGATTGATGGCCACATCCGTCTGGATGAACGGCACATAATTTTCCCTTGGCAGGCTGCGTCCCTTGGCGCTGACGATACCGGCTGTTGCAGAATGATCAAAGCCGAACGGTGAGCCAATCGCCAGCACCCACTCGCCGACTTCCAGATCAGCCGACTCGGCAATCTTCGCGACCGGCAGGCCGGTGGCATCTATCTTCAGCAAGGCGATATCACTGCGGGGATCCAGACCGATGACATCGGCCTTCAGCTCCCGCCGGTCACTGAGGCGGACGATAATTTCATCCGCATCCTTGACTACATGGTAGTTAGTCATCACGTAACCGTCCTTGGAGATAATGAATCCCGAACCCAGTGACTTGGCATCATGGTAGTCCGGCTCACCATTCTCTTGCTGCTCGAAGAAATACTTGAACAGCTCACCAAACGGACTGCCCTCCGGAAACTCCGGCATTTCAAAACCGTCAGGAAGCTCCGGCACACCACTCTGTACCTTCTGCGTGGTGCTGATATTGACGACGGCACTGCTGGTCGCCTTCACCAGGTCAACAAAGTTGGGAAGCTCAGCGGCCCGTGCAATTTGTATACTCCACAGGGAAACACCCAGGCACAGTATCGTCAGTGCAAACTTGCGAACATTCAGCATATTGGTACTCTCCATACAGAATTTATCAGTCATCATGCGACATCACACTATGTTGTTTTCCCGGCCCATGTCACTGCAGCTCCGCTCCCGAGTTGTTGTCGCAGCACCACTGGCTGATAGGCAGTATCCTTTTCCTTGCGGCGACTGAACCGTTTCAGCCATGCCAGCGCCGCAACAAAACCGGTCACGGCACCGGCAATGGCCAGCAGATCGGACGGCATTGTCAACACAGCACCGCCAAGTACCTGGCCTGCCAGGGCGCCGGCAAACAGGCCCAGCAGCGGTGCGGCATAGACTGCCAGCGAGCCGCGCAGCAGACCGGACTCGGCGATGCCGATTACCACCTTGTCCCCGACACGTGCATCGATGCGATTCAGCACACGCAAGCGCACCCGGCGCTGCCCGAGAACCTTCGCAATCGCCGAGGTGCCGCACCCCTTGCGTACCGCGCAGCTGCCGCATGTCGAGCTGCGTTCACTCTCGATCCAGGCAAACTCGCCCTCAACATCCACCACCTGTCCCTGTTCCTCGATCATGGCGATCGCCTGCCAACCAGCCCGGCGATGCTCTGCACGGTTGCTGCCGGCACTTCACCAACGACCGTAACCTGGTGGTCATCAATCACGATAC
This sequence comes from Gammaproteobacteria bacterium, assembly GCA_049664445.1. GTDB lineage: Bacteria > Pseudomonadota > Gammaproteobacteria > UBA9214 > UBA9214 > UBA9214. Next base: position 2,997 of record JBATFE010000128.1, on the reverse strand, counting down.
CATAGGCATTCATGGCACCCATGTTAGAGAGGCCGGTGAACTCCGGACTGTCCGCAAGCATTTTTTCCACGTAGACCGACACCGTTGCCAGGCCATCACTGAACACCATGTGTTCCGCCTGTTCGCGTCCCTGGTGGAGATGCCTGCGCTGGTAATCCGTCAGGTTGAACCCTGCCGGCAACTGCTTGACGGTCCATTCCGGCTCACCGGACGCAGCAGCCGGGTTGCCGCCATCACCCTGCCGGAACCAGTTATACCCTTCACCGGTCAGGGACGGTTCGAGGGCCGCGGCGGGAATCCGGTCACCGACGCGCAAACCGGTAAACATGACCTGTTCAATAGCCGTGCCGTCCACAGCATTCAACTCGAACTTGAGCAGCATGAAATTCGTGGTATCGATCCAGAAGCGGTAGCCGTAGCGGTATTTGTCGCGTGGCGTGATATCGATGACCCGCGTCATCAGACCTGCCACGCGGTCTTCACCAACATCCCGCAACTCGTAATAGGGTGACAGGCTGTCGAGGTCCTCGGGAACATCCGGGAACGGTTGCCGTGGCCGGCTCTGCCCCACCATGACGGACTTCTTGTCAGGCATGATACAGGTCACCACCTTGTCATCCCGCAACACTTCGCGCGCACTGCCGGTGAGGGACATCAGGCGTTCCCTTTCACCGCCCGCGCTCGCCTGGTGCACGATTCGCATCGCTTCCAGCTTGCCGTCGTGGTAATAGACAAAGGTACCGTCATAATCAAGCGACTGCAGCGACCTGGACATGTTGTCAAGCCACTGGCGGGCGCTGTTCGCGGGAACATCAGACTGTGCCTGCAGGGAGACCGGTACGGCTGCGACCAGTGAAGCAAGCAACAGCCATTTCACGGTTTTATTGCTTGCCATCAACGTTCATTTCATGACCAACAAGACGCACATAGGGCAGCATGCCGCGAGTCACGGCGTACTCGTTATGATTGACCAGGTAGGCATTGAGGCCTTGCGGTGCCTGCGGGGAAGCAGCAGGCGGCGCCTTGATTTCCGCACGCAGGTAGTCCTGTGCAGCAGGGGCACTTGCCACAGCCGCTGTTGATGAGGGGATTTCAGTACGAATGGATTGCAGTGACAACACCGCAACGACGGCAACCGAGGCGGCAACGGCCAGGCCCGCCAGCGGTTTGACCATTCCGGCAAAGCGGGACGACCCGACATGTATGGCCGGTTCATCCTGCAGTGCTGCCTGGACACAGTTGTGAAAGCCGACCTCAAGCCGCGGGGGCAAATGGTTCTGCAATGCATCACTGATGAGCTGGTAACGTGCCAGTCGCTCGCACAGCACGGGGTCTGCAGCGATTTGCCTGAGCAGTAACGCCTGTTCGGCTGCTTCCAGTTCGTCATCAACCAGCGCAGAAAGCTGTTCGTGTAGTTTCTCTTTCATAGTGACAAGCCTTGTGTTGCTAGTCCAGCAAGGGTTTCAACCGTGTATCGATGGCATCCCTTGCCCTGAAGATTCTCGAGCGCACCGTACCGATGGGGCACTCCATGGTCTGTGCAATCTCTTCGTAACTCAATCCTTCCAGTTCGCGCAGGATGATCGCTGTCCGCAAATCATCCGGTAACTCGTCAATCGCCTTTGCAATCGCCGTCTGGATTTCATCCTTGAGCAACAACCGTTCCGGTGTTGCATACTCCTTGAGACCTATGGCACCCTCATATTGTTCCGCATCCTGTGCATCAATATCGTTTTTTGGTGGCCGGCGACCGCTGGCAACCAGGTGGTTCTTGGCGGTATTGATGGCAATCCTGTAAATCCAGGTATAAAACGCGCTGTCGCCCCGGAATCGGTCAATCGCCTTGTAGGCCTTGATGAAGGCGTCTTGCGCGACATCCCGTGCCTCGTCGGGATCATGCACGTAGCGATAGATCAACTGGATGATCTTGTTCTGGTATTTCAGTACCAGGACATCAAATGCCTGCTTATCACCCTTCTGGACCCTTTCAACCAGTGCCTGATCTATGCCTCGTTCGCCCATCCGGGCCGTCTCCCTTCAACCCGTAACCACACAGATGGACTCTGTCGGTACCGAATAGTTCAGTGTTTGTATATGAATATCAGATGCTTCCACAGGGATGTCAGCAAACCGTTTAGCGCCGTATGCTGGCTTTTGCAGCACACTGGCAGGTACGCTACGCTTAACCCATCCCTTGACAAACATGGCGTTAGCTTAATACCGGGTGTCGGTATCAACAATGATCCCGATCCACCGGGGTAAAGACCACATGACCATTACCCTCCGGGGCCTGCAGGCAAGCTATGTTAACTGACAACAGTTTTGATGTCCTGATTTTTGGCAGCGGTGCCGCCGGACTTACCCTGGCGCTGCGTCTGCCCGCGCAGGTTCGGGTCGCGGTCCTGTCGAAGAGCGAGCTGAGTGAAAGCTCCACCCTCTACGCCCAGGGCGGCATCTCCGCCGTCACCCAGGCACCGGATACCTTCGAGTCCCATATCGCCGACACCCTGGATGCCGGTGCCCGCCTCAATAACCCGGAGACGGTACGATTTACCATCGAAAACGCGCCGGCGGCGATTCGCTGGCTGGTGGAACTGGGCGTGCCGTTTACCCGCGATGAGGCAGCCAGCAAGTACGACAACTTTCACCTCACCCGGGAAGGGGGGCACTCCACCCGCCGGGTGTTACATGCAGCCGATGCCACCGGGCGCGCCATGGAAACCACGCTGCTGGATGCAGCCCGCGCGCGCAGCAACATCACCCTGCTGGAACACCACATCGCCATTGACCTGATCACCGGCCATAAGCTGGGTCTGGCGCACAACCGCTGTATCGGTGCCTATGTGCTGAATCGCGATCAACAAACGGTCGAGGCCTTCCGTGCCCGCAAGGTGGTCCTCGCCACCGGCGGTGCCAGCAAGGTATACCTGTATACCAGCAACCCGGACACCTCCAGCGGCGACGGCATCGCCATGGCCTGGCGCGCCGGTTGCAGCG
>JBATFE010000127.1:0-3755 GCA_049664445.1 Gammaproteobacteria bacterium | reverse complement strand
GGTCCTCGGTCTCGCCGATCTCGACACATTCGCCATTGAGGAAAAACGCCGTACGGCTGGCAAGCCGCCGCGCCTGCTGCACCAGATTGGTGACCAGGATAATGGTCATTTCCTGTTTCAGTTCCTTCAGGACATCCTCGATACGCATGGTCGTCACCGGGTCGACGGCGATGGAAAACTCGTCGAGCATCAGTACTTCCGGCTCCTGTGAAAGTGCGCGCGCTATCGTCAGACGCTGCTGCTGGCCGCCGGAGAGCAGGCTACCGAGGGAATTCAGCCGGTCCTTGACCTCGTCCCAGAGTGCGGCGCGGGCCAGGCAGCGCTCGACGATAATATCGAGTTCGGCCTTGTCCTTCATACCCGACAGGCGCGGCGCGAGGGCCACGTTGTCATAAATGGTCATTGGCAGGCCAACCGGCAGGGGGAACACCACCCCGATACGGGAACGCAGGGCATAGACATTTTTCAGTCGGCGGATATCGAGACCATTGAACAGGATGTCGCCGTCGACATGCATGTTGGAGTTGAACATGTCCATGCGGTTAAGTGTCTTCAGGAACGAGGTCTTGCCGGCGTTGGCCGGGCCGATGATGCCGAAGATTTCGTGCTCGCGGATGTCCAGGCTGACATTTGCGAGTGCGCTCTGGCTTCCATAACGGATCGTCAGGTCGCGTACTTCCAGTTTGACGGGTGCGTCTTCCGCTACGCCTGCAGGCGCGCCTGCGGCTGTCTGTGTGGCGGCTACCATTTCTTTTTCCCACGCAGGTACATGCGGAAGGCTATGGAGATACTGTTCATAATGAGCACCATGGCGATGAGTACCAGTGCCACGCCATACGGAAGGTCCTCCGGAACACCGGGGACCTGTGTCGATACCACGAACAGGTGCAGTGACATGGCCATGGTCTGGTCAAAGATGCCCTGGGGCAGGAACGGGGTGAAGAAAACCGCGCCGGTGAACATGATGGGTGCGGTCTCGCCGGAGGTGCGCGACACCTCGAGAATGACTCCGGTGAGGATGCCGGAGACCGCATTCGGCAGCACCACGCGGCGGATGGTCTGCCAGCGGGTCGCGCCCATGTTCCAGCAGGCCTCGCGGAAGGCATGCGGCACCGCTATCAGGGATTCACGGGTCGCCACGATCACCACCGGCAGGGTCATGATGGCCAGAGTCAGGCTGGCCGCAAGGATGCTGGTGCCAAACTCGAAAAACAGCACGAAGGCGCCGACACCAAACAGCGCGTGGACGATCGACGGCACGCCGGCCAGGTTGATAATGGCCAGGTTGATAATGCGGGTGAACCAGTTCTCGCCGGCGTATTCACTCAGATAGATGGCGGCAGCAATGCCCAGAGGCACGGAAATCAGCAGTGCCACCGCCACCAGCCACACGGTACCGAACAGCGCAGGGAACAGGCCGCCTGCCGTCATGCCATCGGTCGGGGCGGTAAACAGGAAATCGATGGAGATCACCGAGCCGCCTTTTACAACCAGGGTCCCGAGGATCAGCAGGACTGGTAAAATCAGTAGCAGGGTCATCATCAGGAACAGGGTCCTGTAGAGACGCTGAACCCGCTGGTTTTGTATGTTGAGTGCGGATATTTCGAACATGTTCTTAGCCCTTGCGTATACCGCGAACGATCAGGTCGGCGGACAGGTTGATAACGAAGGTGATCAGGAACAGGAAGATACCGATGGTGAACAGTACCTGGTAGTGATCGGAGCCGACCGCGGTCTCACCCAGTTCCGCGGCAATGGTGGCCGTCAGGGCGCGCACCGAGTCGAAGACGCTGCCAGGAATGTTGACCGAGTGCCCGGTCGCCATCAGTACGGCCATGGTTTCCCCGAATCCCCGCCCGACACCGAGCAGCACTGCGCCCAGCAGCCCGTTTTTCGCAGCGGGCAGCACGGTTTTATAAATGACCTGCCAACGGGTGGCGCCCATGGCTTCAGCGGCTTCCCGGTAGCGGTCGGGGACCGCTTTGAGGGCATCCTCGGCGATGGAGGTCATGATGGGTGCGGCCATCAGTCCGAGTATGATGCCGGCGTTTAGCACGTTCAGTCCCACCGGGACGTCAAAGACATCAATAATGATCGGGTTCATGATGGTGAGACCGATGAAGCCCCATACCACCGAGGGTATGGCGGCCAGCAGTTCCACCAGTACCTTGAGTCCCTCACGGGTCTTGCCGGTGGCAAACTCGGCGATAAAAATCGCTGTACCCAGCGAAAACGGGATGGCCACTATCATCGCCAGTCCGGTGACACTGGCGGTACCTGCAATCAGTGCCAGAATGCCGTATTCCGGGGCATCCTCATCGGACGGATACCAGTAGGGGGAGGTGAAGAATTCCTGAAAATCGAAGCGGTCAAGGAGGAAGCCGAAGCCTTCCTTGGTGACGAAGGCAAAGATCCCGACGACAAAGATGATGGCCGAGATGCCGCCGATGAATACCAGTGCCTGTACCAGCTTGTCGATATACCAGTCGGCATTACGGCGATCGAATGCCGCCGATATATCGGCCGTCTTCGTTAGCGGTTGGCCAGGCATCTCAGGATGCTCCCTCACCGCGCAGGATTTCCATCAGGTCACGGATCTGAACAGCCGTATTACGGTAAATTTCTTCCAGCTGCTGGATACCGGCTTCATCGCCGCTTTCCGGGGCAGGGCCGACGTCCCATTCCAGCGGGGTGGTATGAAAGGGGATCTGCTGGAAGTAGGATTTTACCGGTCCCTGCAGACTGACAATGACGTGCTGCGTGGTCAGTTGCAGCGGGGTCATGTCAATGGGGCTGGGTTTGGCGGTAACGGCAAGTTTTACGCCATGGTTCTCAAGAAAGTTCACCATGGCTGGATTCAGGGCATTGGCAGGTTGACGCCCGGCACTGGTGTAGCGGCCACTTTCGGGAAAGTTCTTGCGGGCAATGGCCTCGGCTATCTGGCTTTGGCAACTGTTGTCCTCATCAACGAACAGGATGTTGTAAATCTTGGGTGCCTTGGTGTCCCCGGTCGCTGCGAATACCGTTTCCTCGCAAAGGTTCTTGGCCTGGTCCGCAACCCGTTTCAACTGGGTAAACACGGCGAATATCGCCAGCAGGTTCTTGACGGCATCGCGGTCTTCATTGGTCATCAATTCTGAATAAATGATGTCCAGGTCATTTTCCATTTGCTCTTCCATGACCATGGTGCCTTTCGCCATTTCAGGATTGAGCTCGTTGAAGGCCTTGAGGGACTGGCTCAGCATCAGTTGCGTCTCGCTGCCGACACGTTCCAGTTCGTGTGACATGGTTCCTGTGGGTGGCGAAGACAGCTGTAAGGACTCACGCGCGATGGTGACGGCGTAATCGCCGATACGTTCCAGTTCGATGTTTGCCCTGATCACGGAAGAGAGTAGCCGCAGATGACCCGCACTCGGCAGGTGCAGGGCGATAAATTTATGACATAACGCGTCGATGCGCCGCATCGAGCGGTTAATCACGTGATCTGCAAGTACGGTGGCGGCTGCCAGCTTGTTATTGCCGGTTTGCAGCGCATGCATGGCATTCCTGGTCGCTGTTTCCACCAGGCCGGCCATCTCTGCCACCTGTTCACGGATGTCGAGCAGGTCTCTTTCCAGACGTTCTTCGTAGTGACTCATTGTCCAGTGTCCCGTGGTTGCATCTTTAATAAAACGTAATTATGCCGTGAATGGCCTTGTGGCCAGACCCGGCAATTTGTATCAGGTTATTGCAAAGCTCTTGGTGCAGGAGCGGCT
>JBATFE010000126.1:0-8178 GCA_049664445.1 Gammaproteobacteria bacterium | reverse complement strand
GTCTTTGCAGCTTGTCAAACATTTCCCGGCGCAGGTCCATGACAATGTGGTTGGCCACCAGTTTCATACCGTAGCCGCTGATGAAGCTGGCGACGCCGCGTACGAAAAACAACAGTATCAGCAACAGCGGCAGGTGGATGATGTTTGTGGTGCTGTTGGCGACAAAGCTCTCGTCCAGCAGCGGCTTCATCAGGGCCGGCATGGCGGGTTCGGTGGCGGCAAAGGCCGCCGTCGCCAGTAACGAGAACAGGAAGGCCATTCGGTAAGGCAACACATACCTTAACAACCGAAGGTATAAATCCTTAGTATTCATATTGTTACGGATGTTGATGATTCCCCTGGCGGTTGTTGCGCTGCTGCTGGCCAAGTCTCCCCGGCTGCTGTGATACTACACTATGCCCTTGAAATATTGCTCATTTGGCGGTTGCGGCAGTCGCTGACGAGTGGCCTGTTGCGGCATTATTCATGCGCCTGCTTATGTATAATAATCGCCTGAGCACTGAAACTGCTAACTGAACAGCTTTCAGTCATTATTTCAATAATACCGTTAGAGGTTCCCAGCGTGCCAAATCCCGATACCGCGTCGTCAGCCGGTGACAACAGCCTGATTCCGTCAAATGCGGAAAACAGCTATGAGGTCACCCGGGCCGATTTACCGTTGCACTGTCCCATGGATGGCATGAGCCTGTGGAATTCCCATCCACGGGTTTACCTTCCCATTGAGGCTACCGGCAAGGCCAAATGCCCCTACTGCGGCGCCGACTACACGCTCCGGAACTGACTGCCTGCAGGTTCCGGGCAGGGCGCGCTGCAGCACAGGGCGAGCCCCGGGTGGTATGGCGTTTCAGCGATGCCAAGGCGGGTCACGACAGCCAGAGTCTGGGTCTGGTTGATGCCCTGAAATGCCGATTGCCGCTGGACAGTTACGACATCCCGGTGTCTCCCGGCGCCGCTCTTGACTGGATTCGCGGCCGGTTTTCGGCCGCTTCGCTGTTGCCGGATCCGTGGCTGATGATCGGTGCCGGTCACTCCACCCACCTGCCGTTACTTGCCGCACGCCGTGCCCGTGGCGGGCGGGCGGTGGTATTGATGACCCCGGACCTGCCGAAGCGCTGGTTTGATCTGTGTGTGATACCGGAGCATGACCGTCCACGGCCGTTACCCAATGTACTGGTGACGCGCGGCAGCCTCAACCGCATGCAGGCCGTTGCCAGTGGCGCTGCCAGCAACCCTAACAGGCGCGGCTTGCTGATGATCGGCGGCCCGTCGCGTCACTATCACTGGGATCATGAACAGGTCATCGAACAACTCGCCGGCGTAGTTCGTTATTCCCCGGTACACCACTGGGTACTGACCACATCCCGGCGCACTCCGCCCGGCTTTGCGGAACGCGTCCGCGACAGGCTCTTCAACCGCAATCTCAAGCTCACCATTCATTCCTGGAGCGATACGCCGGACCCGTGGCTGGCGCTGCAGCTGCAGCGAGCCTGTTGTACCTGGGTAACGGAGGACAGTGTCTCCATGGTGTATGAGGCACTGACCGCGGCCATTCCCGTGGGCCTGCTGTCGGTGCCGCCGCGGCGGCAGGATCGTATTGTCAGGGGCGTGGAGGCGCTGGTCGCCTCGGGTAACGTAATGCGTTTCAGTCACTGGTCCCGGGGTATTCCACTGCCGCGTTCCATGGAAGTCTTTGATGAGGCAAATCGCGTTGCTGAGCAGATTTGCAGTCGCTGGGGGCCTACATAAAGAGCTCCCTGACGGTACTGCAGGTGTTGCCTGCCCTGCAGGGCGGGGGTGTTGAACGCGGCACCCTGGAGGTGGCGGCAGAACTGGTACGCCGTGGACACCGCTCGCTGGTGGTCTCGGCGGGAGGGCGCCTGTTACCGGAACTGCTGGCCAGCGGCAGCGAGCACATCAACTATCCGCTGGGCCGCAAGTCATTGTCCAGTCTGCGCTATGTGGTGGCGCTGAGACGTCTCCTGAAGTTGGCCAGTGTCGATGTCGTGCATGCCCGCTCGCGCCTGCCTGCGTGGATCACCTGGCTGGCCTGGTCCAGCATGGATGCAGCGACACGGCCGCGCTTCATAACCACCCTGCATGGCCTGTACTCGGTGAATGCCTACAGTGCCGTGATGACAAAGGGCGAGCAGGTGATTGCGGTATCCGCTGTCGCGCGCGACTATGCGCTCAGGCACTACCCGGCCGTCGACCCGGCACGGTTGCAGGTCATACACCGCGGCGTGGATCCGGCGGTTTTCCCGAAGGGATTTCGCCCGCGTCAGGCCTGGCTGGCAGACTGGACTCGCCGTTACCCGCAATTGCAGGACCGTTATGTCATTACCTTGCCCGGCAGGGTCGGGCCGCGCAAGGGGGCGCTCGATTTTATTGCCCTGATTGGCGCACTGAGACACGCCGGGCACAACGTCCATGGCCTGATCGTCGGCGAGATCGCAAAGCGCGACCGGACACTGGCGCGGCAACTGAAGACGGCCGTGAAGGATGCCGGTATTGCCGATGCGTTGACCTGTACCGGTTTTCGCGAGGATGTACGCGAAATCATGTCGGTCTCAGGTGCCGTGGTGTCGTTGTCAAGTTACCCCGAGGCCTTTGGTCGCACAGTCAACGAGGCCCTGAGCCTGGGGGTCCCGGTGGCCGGCTATGACCATGGCGGGGTCGGTGAGCAACTGGCGCGGCATTTTCCGGCCGGTCGGGTGCCGTTCGGGAACCGCGTTGCGATGGCAGAGCGGCTGGCTGACTGGATAGCGCTGCCGCCTGCAATGGTGAAGGTACAGCCCTATACGCTGGACGACATGCTCAACAAGACACTGGACCTCTATCAGCGGGTGGCTGCCACAGACCGTTGAACGGATTGTGTGTCATGGATCGGTCTCGAGGCGCTATTCGCAACCTGCCCGGCTGCAACCCCTGATTCCCTTTCGAGCGACGACAGGAGAGTATATTGTCATGCCATGCCGACAAGCAGCTATGCTAGAATTTGCGCACTTTTTCAACGGGAGCGAACGCTTCGCTGCACCCTGCCAACACAACATTCGGGAAACCGGCACTATGAATACAATGCAACAGAAAGGCCTGTTGGGACTACTGATCGGTTGTTTGCTGGCGCCGACCTCCGCCAGTGTCGCCGCAGGGGGCAGCAAGGCCATGGTTGAACCGATTTTTACGCGTTCCGCAAGGATCTACCAGGCACCGACCCTGAATTTCCAGACAGAGTTCTTCAAGGACAAGCCCATGGAGGAAATGACGGACTTTGACGGTTATAGCCTGGCACTGGACTTTAGCTGGCCGTTCAATGACCGTTCGCAACTGCGGGTGCTGTTACCGTTCTATACCAACGGTGATGGCGACTATGACAAGCCGGGCAGTTCTGCAGACGGTCTGTCGCTGGATGTAAAGGGTTATAACGGGGTACGCGATTTCTTCTCGCTGGCCTATGAACGCCGCTTTTCCTGGCTGCAGGAAAAGACCGGGGGCAATGTCGCCTGGCTGGCCGGTGTCGGCCGCAGCATGGACCCGCTGGAGGCGAAACACGATGGCGACCTGGTCGACCGTTTTAACCATCGTGGCAACAATGTGCAGATTGGTCTGAAATTCGATAATGACGTCAGTGGTGGCGACATGACCCTGCTGGGTAATCTGCGTCTGATTGCCTACTGGGATACCGATGACGTCAACCTCTCGGGTGACAGCACCAGCTTCCAGGTGCTGTCAGCGACCGGTGCGGTCATGTTCAACCAGTACGGGCGTTTTACGCCGGTACTGGAGGGCATCCTGGAGGCCGACCTCGAGGACTATACCGCTTTCAGTCTGGCCCCCGAGGTCATTTACACACTCACCGATAACTTCGATGCCAAGCTCGGTGTGCCGTTCCGGCTCACCAGCGATGGCCAGAAATACGCGGTAGATCTCGAGCTGACATACCGGTTCTAGCCTGCTGGCCTGGATCGCCTGTGCAGGATTTCAGCAGCAGTGACTGGCCGCAGCTGGCTGCTGCCAACGGGCTCGCCAGCTTCGAGTCGATCTGGGCACTGGATGTCGGCTGGTTTGAAGCGCCCAACGTGCGCCGCGGTGGCTGGAGCGGTGTAACACGGCTGGAGGTCGTACGAGCCGGTGGGCACCACGAGCACCTCTTTATCAAGCGCCAGGAGAATCACGGAACCTTGTCCTGGCGGCATCCCTTCAAGGGTATTAGTACCTTCCGGCGTGAATTTCAGAACCTGATGATGTTACAGGCAGGTGCCGTGCCGACGCTGGAGGTACTGTACTTTGCCGAATGTCACGTGGCGGGAGACCGGCGTGCGATCCTGGTTACCCGTGAACTGGAAGGCTATGCCTCCCTGGCTGCCTGCATGGCGGACTGGCAGCAGCATGGTTTCCCTGAAACAGCCGTGTGGCGCGAAACCCTGCAGCGCATAGCCGCTGTTGCCCGGGGCATGCACCGGCATCGCATCCAGCATAACTGTTTTTATCCCAAGCATATCTTCATCGGCGAACTGCAGGGACAGGTGGATGTGCGCCTCATTGACCTGGAGAAGGCCAAGCGACGCTGCAGCAGGAAGCTGGCGATGCTGCGTGACCTCGACTGCCTCAACCGCAGGGTACCGGCCGTCAGCAGCACCGATCGACTGCGTTTTTTGCTGGCCTACCACGAGGTCGACCGGGTCAATGCCAGGGTCAGGAAGACCTGGATTAAATTGCTCGCCATGCAGCACAGGAAATAACCGGCTTGCTTTCACCGTCAGCGAGTACCCTTCCCATGCCGACCTCAACGGCCACCGGCGGCAGACATGTACTGATCATCAAACTCGGGGCACTCGGCGACGTGGTGCTGGCGGCACCGCAAATCGCACGGCTGCTGGAGGCGCATGCCGCTGACCGCGTGACCTTGCTGACGACACCTGAATACCGTGAACTGCTCGACGGCTTCCGCGGGCTAAATATTGTGACCTTCAGGCGCAAGGGAGTGTCCAGCATGTTGCGCTTGCTGCGCTGGCTGCTTGCTCGGCCATTCGATGTGGTCTATGACCTGCAGGGTTCACTGCGCAGCCGCCTGATGACGTTGCTGACGCAGGCGCAGCTGCGTGCCGGACCCGCACCCGCACTGGCCTATACACACTCGCCGCCACCCGGAAACGGACAGGGCCATGCCTTCGAGCGCTTTAATGCCGTGCTGCTTGCAGCCGGTCTCGACGCGGCCCCGGCATCGCCCTGTTTACCCGACAACACGGCTGCTTTAGCACGCGTCGAGGCCTGGTTGCGGCAACAGGACCTCGCTGGCAAGCGGCTGGTGCTGATACATGCCGGTGCCAGCGAGCGCTGGCCCAGCAAGCGCTGGCCAGGGGAGCATTTCCAGGCGTTGGCCATGGCGCTGGAAAACCGCGGCCTCACCATTATCTGGCTGGGCGGCGAGCTGGAGCGTGATATGAACAGGCGTCTTGCCGGCACGGCCGGTATCGACGCAACGGCTGTCTTCAGTCTCGCGGAACTGGCCGCGCTGGGCCGGCATGCAGCCTTTGCGCTCACCCATGATTCCGGGCCGATGCACCTGCTCTCCAGTGCGAGTCTGCCGGTGTATGCCTTCTTTGGACCGACGGACTGGCAGCGCAGTCATGCCCTCGGACAGGCCGGGCGGGTACTGGTGAATCCGGTGCCCTGCAGTCCCTGTCATCTGCCCGTGTGCCCGCCACAACAACAGCATGCCTGCCTGCGGGGACTCTTGCCTGAGACCGTGCTGACGAGGCTTGCGGCTGATGGTTTGCTCAATAAAAACATTGAATTGGCCACGGAAAAACACGGAAAAACACGGAAATAATCCTATTCGGGTATTTTTCTTCCGTGTTTTTCCGTGTGCTTCCGTGGCAAGATGTTTTCCTCTGGTTCCCACGCAGGAGCATGGAAACCAGAGATGGCGGCAGCAACCTCATCAACCGGAACATCGGCAATGTACCCGCTGTCACTCTGCACCCAGCGCGCCCGTGGGTGCCAGGGGTGATAGCGGGCCGGGTCGCCGGGACCAAAGAGGGTCAGCGTGGCGGTATCGCAGGCCGCGGCCAGGTGCCCGAGGCCGGAGTCATTACCAATAAACAAGCTTGCCTGTTGTAACACCGCCGCGGCCTGTAACAGCGTCGTCTTGCCGGCAAGATCGAGGCACGGCAGTGCCGTGTGCGCCGCCAGCTGTTGACAGCTGCCGGCATCATCCGCGTCTCCCAGCAGTATTACAGCATCAAACGCTGTCTGCAGTTGATCAAGCAGTGCACGGAAGGCTGCCAGCGGCCAGCGCTTGGCTGACCAGCGGGCCCCCGGCCCCAGTGCCAGCCAGCGCGTGCCTGGCAAGACGGCGAGCTGACGCCGGGCAAATTCCCGATCGTGTGGCGAGAGCCACAGGCAGGTGGCAGGTATGTCGCTGATGCCCTCACGTGGACCGATGACCGCGAAGTGTCGCTGCACCGCATGTGCCCCGGCGGCCTTGCCGCGACGCCGTGTCAGCCGGCGCCGCGCGTGCAATAACAATGTCAGGCCGTCGGTGCGCAGGTCCACCACGAGGTCATAGCGTTTTGCACGTAACAGTTTGACCAGTCCGAGCACACCGCGCCAGCCGGCCTGCTTGTCCTTGAGGAAGATTTCACCCCTGTAGGGACAGTGGCTGAAGAGTTCGCTGCTGCGTGCATCGGCAACAATGTCCATCACAGCCCGTGGATATTTATTATGCAGTGCCGTCATCACGGGGGTGGTCATGACGGCGTCACCGATGTTGCTGAGGGTGATCAGCAGGATGCTGTGTATGTCTTGATGCAACATAATTTGTTTCTATTCTACGGGATTAATGCATCAATACAGGTGCACTCTGTGCACCGGGAAGAACATGCAGGCTGTTGTTTCATGGTGCACGAAGTGCACCCTGCAGACATTGTTCTGCCTGAATGATGTGGTTTTGAAAATTAATCAGAGTTTCTTTGCTTGTAAATCCCGGGTTCGCCTGCGGGACGGTTTTTGAAGCGTCGATGTGCCCACAGGTACTGCCCGGGTTGCTCGCGAATGCGGGCTTCGATAATTTCGTTTACCCGCCGGGTGTCCTGTTCAATCGAGGTACCCGGAAAGTCATCCAGTGCCGGATACAGCGTCAAGCGGTAACCCCGGGCATCGGGCAGGCGGGTCTGGAAGAACGGCACCACGGCCGCGCCACTGATGCGCGCCAGCCGGGAGGTGGCGGTGATGGATGCGGCAGGGGTGCCAAAGAAGGGGACGAAGATACTCTGCTCCCTGCCGTAGTCCTGGTCAGGGGCATACCACACCGGCATGTTGTCCTGCAGACTCCTGAGCATGCCGCGCAGGTCGCCGCGCGGAATCGCCTTGCCGAAATGCCGGATACGGGCGGATTTCATGACCCTGTCGAAGGCCGCATTTTTGTGTTCCCGGTACATCACGTGGAACGGGGTATGCAGTGCCAGCAGGCGGCCGCCAATCTCGAGGGTGGTGAAGTGCGCGCTCAGCAGGATGACGCCCTTGCCGCTGTCGAGTGCCGCCTGCAAATGTTGCAGTCCCTCAACGCGGGCAAGCTTTGTTAATCGCCTTGCGGGTGCCCACCAGCTCATGGCCGTTTCCAGTACGCCAATGCCCATGGAGAGGAACTGTTCTGTCAGTATTTGCTCGCGATCGCCGGCAGACAGTTCGGGAAAACACAGCGACAGATTCACTGCGGCGATGGCGCGCCGGCGAGCAGCGAGCTGCTGGAAGGCTCGACCAATGAAGCGCCCGATGGCCAGTTGCCAGGTGAAGGGCAGCTGTGACAGGCACCACAGCACGGCGATCGCCATCCAGGTTGGCCAGCAGCGAATCGAGTAGGGATGCGTGTGCATGAATAACAGCCGATTGTACGCCCGCGCTGGTCGGCAACAAATCACCCGAATATTATTAAATGGCCACGGAATCCACGGAAGAACACAGAAGAATAAAAGCCTTATTGTAACTATTCACCTCAGAGGTAAATGGCACCTGTCCAGGGAAGATCGTCACTAAAAAACCCATTAGCCACGGAATCCACGGAAGAACACGGAAATATGACTTACAGGGCTGTTATTTTTTCGTGTTTTCCGTGGATTCCATGGCAAAATGTTCGAATAAATGCCTTTTGCCTTTTTGTTCCTGTGGTCAGCTGAATAG
>JBATFE010000125.1:0-1989 GCA_049664445.1 Gammaproteobacteria bacterium | reverse complement strand
GTCGTGTGCAGTTGCCGTGGGGCGGCACCGGTGGTGTCTCTGTTACCGACATGAGTGCGTTGACCGCGGACGGCCAGACGGTCATGCAGCGCGCCATCGAGTGGGCCGCTGGTGCCGGTAGTGGCGGTGGTGGCGGTGGTGGCGGTGGTGGCGGTGGAGGCGGTGGTGGCATCGTCTTCGGCGGGTTCACCGAGGCACCAACGGTCAACGGTACCAACGTGACGATTGACAAGCCGTTTGGTACCGCAGCCGGCGATCTGCTGATCGCCGCGGTGGCCACCGACGGCGACACCACCGGTTCACTGACCGCGCCGGCCGGCTGGAATGAGATCGACCTGGGCACTGAGGGTGGCGATGTCACCTTCGGCGTCTGGTGGAAACTGGCCGGCGCCTCCGAGAGTGGCAGCTATACCATGACCTGGTCCGGCAACGAACATGCCTATGGCTGGGTCATGCGCTTTACCGGGGTTGATCCCTCGAGCCCGATCGACGCCTCGACGAGCAGCGGTGGCACGTCGTCCTCCCCGACGAGCCCGGCCGTGACGACGACGGTCGCCGACACGGTGGTGCTACGCCTCGGCGGTTTCGACGATGACGACATTAACGATGGGGCGCCGGGGCTGACGGACCACACGGCGATCAACATGGGTGACAGCGGTGTCGGCGGTTCGACGGCCTCGGGCGGCTCCGGTTTTGTCCTGCAACCCGCCGTCGGCGATAGTGGCACCTCGAGTTTCGACCTGACCAACAGCGAGCAATACCGGGCGGTCACCATCGCCATAACCCCGGCGCCGTAGGGTGCACTTTGTGTACCGTTCTCGGTGTGTGAAACGCACCTTACGGTGCCGGGAATCCTGGACCCACTAGTCAAGATCCAACTCGCAGGACCGACAGAGTGGAATAGGGAGAAAGCCTCATGGATCAACCGACCAATAGCCTCTGGGAAAAAGTAACCGCGGACGCGCAGCTGCTGACGCTGCCGGCCGTCTACCTGCGCCTGAGGGCGGTGCTGGACGATCCCGATTATGCCATCACCGATATCGAGGATGTCATCAGCATGGATCCTGCCGTGTCCACACGCCTGCTGCGCCAGGTCAACAGTCCCTATTTTGGCTTTGCCTCGAGGATTGAAACCATCCCGCGCGCCGTCGGCCTGCTCGGTTCTCAGCAGGTGCACGACCTGGTGCTGGCCACCTCGGTGGCGCAGACCTTTTCCGGCATCCCCATCGAGGTGATGGACATGCATGCCTTCTGGTCACGCAGCGTCTACTGCGCCGCGGCCGCGCGCCTGCTGGCGGCGAATTGCAACATGCTGGAAAGCGAGCGGCTGTTCGTTGCAGGCCTGCTGCGTGATATCGGACACCTGGTCATGTACCAGTCGATCCCGGACGAATCAAAAGAGGCCCTGCTGCGTGCCCGGTCGGATGGCCGCGCACTGTACCTGGTGGAGCGTGAGGTGGTCGGCTTCGATTATGCGCAGCTGGGCGGCGCCCTGCTGTACCAGTGGGGGCTACCCGAGGGCCTGTGGGAACCCGTGCAGTTGCACATTACGCCCGAGCAGTCGGCCGACTATTCTCTGGAGACCTCGATTGTGCATCTCGCCGGGGTACTCAGCGATGTCGGCCAGACCGACGACGATGAGTGCGAGTCCCTCGTGTCACTGGTGCATCCCTCCGTCTGGCAGGCAACAGGCGTGACGCCAGAGCAGTGCGTGGCGATCCAGGAAGAGGTCGAACGCCAGATCGATGATGTCATGTTCCTGATCTTTCCCGGCTCCAAGACTGTGCATCCCGGTTCAACAGCTATGGGGGGTAGGACCTCCTCATTGAATTGATAAATCGAGTGGGTGTAAAGCACTCTACGGTTTGTTGCGGGGCTGTTTCATTGCGTAGGGTGCACTCCGTGCACCGTTTTCCCGGTGCGTGGAACGCACCCTACCAAAACATCGTGCACCGTTTTCCAGGTGCGTGGAACGCACCCTACCAAAAC
>JBATFE010000124.1:0-1500 GCA_049664445.1 Gammaproteobacteria bacterium | reverse complement strand
TCCGCAACAGTCTTGCCGCGCTTGCTGGCGATCTCATCAGGGGAACGCATTTCCTGGAGTCCGCGAATGGTGGCGCGCAACACATTGTTCGGGTTGTTCGAACCGATGCATTTCGCCAGTACATTATGTACGCCGACGACCTCAAAAACGGCGCGCATGGCGCCACCCGCAATAATGCCGGTACCTTCAGAGGCAGGCTGCATGTAAACCTTGGCGGCACCGTGCCTTGCGTTCAGGGCATATTGCAGCGTACCGTCCTTGAGGTTGACATCGATCATGTTCTTGCGTGCGGCTTCCATCGCCTTCTGGATAGCAACCGGGACTTCGCGGGCCTTGCCGTAACCATAACCGACACGACCCTCACCATCACCGACAACGGTCAGCGCAGTAAAACCGAACTGACGACCACCCTTGACAACCTTCGCTACACGGTTAACCGTGACCAGCTTTTCAAGCAGTCCGTCACCCTGTGCCTGTGCATCTACTCTTCCCATAACAGAACCTTTATCAAAATTCCAGGCCGTGCTCGCGCGCGGCATCAGCCAGCGCTTTTACGCGGCCATGATATTTAAAACCGGAACGATCAAACGCAACCCGGGTGATTCCTGCGGCCCTGGCTCGCTCTGCAACCACTTGTCCAACGACAGTTGCAGCGGCAACACCACCGGTAGATTTAACGTCTTTACGCACATCACCTTCCAGCGTTGAGGCACTGGCGATCACAGTATCCCCTTGCGGAGAGATAATCTGTGCATACATGTGACGCGGCGTCTTGAATACACACAGGCGTGTAACGGCCAGGGTCTTGATATGAGCCCGGGTACGGCGTGCACGACGCAAACGTGATTGTTTCTTGTCCATAATAATTGCCTATTTCTTCTTCGCTTCTTTGCGAACCACCACTTCATCCGCATAACGAACACCCTTGCCCTTGTAAGGCTCCGGTGGACGAAAGGCGCGTATCTCTGCAGCAACCTGACCGACCTGTTGCTTGTCAGCGCCTTTCAGGATAATTTCAGTCTGGCTCGGCGTTTCAGCCGTGACACCTTCAGGCACCTCGTAGTCAACCGGGTGCGAGAAACCCAGGGTCAGGTTCAGCACCTTGCCCCTGGACTGTGCGCGGTATCCGACTCCGACCAGTTCCAGCTTCTTTTCAAAGCCGTCGCTGACACCGGTCACGAGGTTGCTGACCAGCGACCGGGTGGTACCGGCCAGTGCATTGGAGGCCTTGGATTCATCGCGCGGCCTGAAGCTCAGTTCGCCGTCCTCGCGCTTCATTTCCACGAGTTTGTGAATATTGTGCACCAGTGTTCCCTTCGGGCCCTTGACTGTAATCTGCTGGCCATTCTCGGTAATTTCCACTGCAGCAGGTACAGGCACCGGTTGTTTTGCAATTCTAGACATGACTCTATCCGCTTAACTTACAACACAAAGGATTTCGCCACCTTCGCCGGCAGCACGGGCCTGACGATCGCTCATCACACCCTTGGAGGTCGAGAC
>JBATFE010000123.1:0-1726 GCA_049664445.1 Gammaproteobacteria bacterium | reverse complement strand
CCCGGTTTCTGGCTGAGTGCTTCCAGGATTACCGGATCATAGTCGATCGGCTGGTTACCCATTTCGTACGGCCAGTTCATGAAGTCAGCGGCGAGAAAACCGTGGTAGTCGCGTTCCCGTGCAAGCTGCGCAAAGTCTTCAAGGGCCTGTGTTCGCTGTCCGGTATTCTCCAGTGCCAGCGCACGCCAGTAACGCCATTCTTCACGTTGTGTTTCCTCTACCGAAAGGTCGGCCGTGTGCCTGACAACGGCCGACCAGTCGCCGATGGAGACAGCGGTGCGTATCCGCCACTCGCGCAGCTTGTCGTCGACGGCTGCCTGCGGTACCGCCTCCAGCCACTCATGCGCGCGCGGGTTTCGCTGCCAGGCGGCGGACAGGGCCATGTTTTTCTCCAGCTCGCCGATCTCCGCGTCGCTGAATCTGTAACCAGGCTTGAGCTGCGCCCACTTTTCAAAGGCGAGGTCGGCGTCGCTGCTGGCGATGCGGCGCACACTGTAGAGAATGATCTCCCGCGCATGCGGCGAATCCTTTTTTAATTTCGCTGTAGCCAGCGTTTTTGCCGGGCGGTTGCGTGCATCACGCCACAGTTCCACCCAGGCACGGTCTTCATCAGACAGTTTTTTTGCCAGGTAGAGGGCGAGACCGGGGTTGCCCTGCTGCATGGCGAGACGTATCCGCTGCCACAGCCGGTCTTCGGTGATGACCTTGTTGTCGTCAAGATACTTGAACACCGGGTCACAGTTCTTTAACTGGGACTTGCCGACCATCCACAGTTTCAGCGCATCATCCACCAGGCCATCGGTCTGACCGGTATTGATCTGTGCCTGCAGTTTGTAGCACTGCAGCGTGACCGGCTGATTACCGCGATACTCCTGCAGAAATTTCTTCCAGTCACGCTGACGGGCCAGCTGGTAGAGCCATGATTGGCGCATGCGGGCGCTGACGGAGTCGCCCTGGTAACGCTCGATGAACGCTGCAATGTCCTCGTTACTGACATGCAGCAGGTCTGCGCGCATCTCCCAGAATTCCAGGTAGGGATAGAGCGGATAGTCCCTGAGCTGTTCTGCCAGCCGGTTGAACTCGCGATAGCGGTGTTCATTCAGCGCCTTATAGGCCTTCAGGAACAGGGCGCGATCTTCCTCCCAGGGGTCGCCGGGCTCGCTGGACGCGACTGAGGCAAGCAGCCAGAAGCCGACGATAATTACACTGATTATTTGTCTCATAGTCCGCTATAGTTACAGGAATTTCAGCCGTCTCTTTACAGGGCATATTAACGAAAGGAAGCTTATCGTGACATTTAAATCTGTTAACCCGGTAAATGGTACGACACTCAGGGAGATCGAAAGCTTCACGCACGCGGAGCTCGAGACGGCGTTGCACGAGGCGGCACAGGCCGTGCCGCTGTGGGCGGGCACCCCCGTGGCCGAGCGCTGCGCGCTGCTGCGCCGGGCGGCCGCGGTGTTGCGCGGTCATACCGAAGATTTTGCCCGCATGATGACACTGGAAATGGGCAAGCCGATCAGGGAGGCGCGCGCCGAAATCGAAAAGTGCGCCCTCGGCTGCGAATTCTATGCCGATGAAGGACAAGGGTTTCTGGCCGACGAGGTGATCCCCTCCGATGCCAGTCGCAGCCTCGTCACCTACCAGCCGCTGGGCACGGTACTGGCCGTGATGCCGTGGAATTTTCCCTTCTGGCAGGTGTTTCGCTTTGCCGCGCCGGCCCTGG
>JBATFE010000122.1:0-2322 GCA_049664445.1 Gammaproteobacteria bacterium | reverse complement strand
GGTAGCGCATCAGGCGCCACAGTATGGGAACAATACTGGCATCAACCAGTGTAAATTCATCGCTGAGGAAATACGGCTTGGCGGCAAACACCTCGGCACTCGAGGTGAGGCTGTCGCGCAGGGTTTTGCGTGCCTTGCTGACGGTTTTCTCGCCCTTGGACTCAAGCGCCGGCACCAGCTCATACCAGTCATGCTCGATACGGAACAACGCCAGTCGCGTGCGCGCGCGCGAGACCGGATCAACCGGCATCAGCGGCGGGTGCGGAAAGCGCTCATCAAGATATTCCACGATAGTGTGAGGATCATAGAGAACCAGTTCACGGTCAACCAGCGTGGGCACCGTGTTGTATGGATTCAGGTCAATCAAATCCTCCGGCTTCTGGCCGTTGTCAACATCGATAATCTCAACGGTTATGCCTTTCTCTGCAAGCACCATGCGCACACGATGGCTTTGGGGACAGGTTGTAGAAGAAAATAAATTCATGACAGATCGGCGGTTGGCTACCAGGGCCATATCAGGCTTTCCTCGAGGTTAACATGTCCGATTACCAGGGCAGCCGGGCTCAGTGTATATCTTTCCAGTAGTCCCGCTTCAGCAAGTACGCCAGCACCAGGAACACCAGCAGGAAAAGAATAACCCGGGTGCCCAGTTGACGGCGTTCATATTTGGCCGGTTCGCCCATGTAGTCGAGAAAGTTCACGAGGTCACGTACGGTACGGTCGAATTCCTTGGGGGTCTGCAAACCGGGTTCTGCCAGTTCCAGTGTCATAACCTGGTGTTCGGCACCGTCATGATCCTTGACCGTGGTGATGACGTGCTCCTGTATGCCCTGCAATTCCCACAGCACATTCGGCATGCCGACATCCTGGAACACCAGGTTGTTGGTGCCGGTATGACGTGAATCGTCACGGTAGAAGCTGCGCATGTAGGTATACAGCCAGTCGACACCACGTGCGCGTGCGATCACACTCAGGTCCGGCGGTACCGTACCAAACCACTGCTTGGCATCATCGGCAGCCGTGGCAACCGTCATCAGTTCACCTACCTTGCCGCCGGTGAACATCAGGTTCTCACTGACCAGCTTCTCGTCAATACCGAGATCAGTGCCCATGCGCTCGTAACGCATCAGCGCTGCCGAGTGACAGCTCAGGCAGTAGTTAACAAAGATACGTGCACCGCGCTGCAATGACTGCTTGTTGGTCGGATCGATATTTGCCTTGTCAAGATGCACACCGCCACCTGCAGCCAATACCCAGGCAGGCGCCAGTGCCAGTAAAGCAATGACCAGAAAATTTTTCATGACGTCACCCTGTCCGGTACCGGCTTGGTCTTTTCAAACTTGGGAATAATCAGCAACGATACGAAGAAACCGAAATACAGCAGACTGAAACCTCGTGCAAACCAGGTCATGGTTGCTGTTGCCGGTTGCGTGCCAAGATATCCCAGTGCAATAAAGCTGATGACGAACACGGCAACCGCGATCTTGTAGATTCCGCCACGGTAGCGAATGGACCTCACCGGACTGCGATCCAGCCAGGGCAGCAGGAACAGTACGAAGATGGCGCCACCCATGGCGACCACGCCGAGGAACTTGTCAGGGACCGCGCGCAGGATCGCGTAGAACGGCGTGAAATACCACAACGGCACGATATGCTCCGGCGTCTTCAACGGGTCTGCCGGAATAAAGTTATCGCGCTCCAGGAACCAGCCGCCCATCTCCGGCATGAAGAACACAATCACCGAAAAGATAATCAGGAACACGACCACACCGACGATGTCCTTCACCGTGTAGTACGGGTGGAACGGGATACCGTCCAGCGGGATGCCGTTGTCGTCCTTGTGCTTCTTGATCTCGACACCGTCCGGGTTATTGGAACCGACCTCGTGCAGCGCCAGGATGTGCAATACCACCAGCGCCAGCAGCACGATCGGCACGGCAATCACATGGAAGGCGAAGAAGCGGTTGAGGGTGGCGTCGGCAATGACGAAGTCGCCACGAATCCACAGTGCCAGTGAATCGCCGATACCCGGGATGGCACCGAACAGGGAAATGATCACCTGCGCGCCCCAGTAGGACATCTGGCCCCAGGGCAGCAGATAACCCATGAAGGCCTCGGCCATCAGACAGACGTAGATAATCATGCCGAAGATCCAGATCAGTTCCCGTGGTTTCTTGAAGGAACCGTAGATAAGACCGCGGAACATGTGCAGATAGACGACGATGAAAAACATCGACGCACCGGTCGAATGCATGTAGCGAATCAACCAGCCCCAGTTCACATCGCGCATGATGTATTCGACTGAATTGAAGGCCAGCGTTG
>JBATFE010000121.1:0-2269 GCA_049664445.1 Gammaproteobacteria bacterium | reverse complement strand
CATGGACACCGTGCAACACATCGGCACTGGCTATACGGAAAGTCACCGGCGTGTCGGTCGGCACCTCGATGACCGGTGGATAGAAGCCGTAGCGGGCCGCCACCAGGGTAACGGTCAGACTGCCATCCGCATTGGTTGTCACGCCAAGGTTATCCTCCGCAAATTCTTCAGACAGGTGCAGTCGCGAGGAGTCTATGGTTTGGACATTGCTTGGCGGATGGAGGTTACTGGCGACGGCATAAAAGCCCAGCATGCCAGCCATAAAAAAAGCCAGGAACAGGGATATCCAGATCCACTTTCTTTCCAGTGAGTCTTCGCAGATTTTCTTCAGGGGATCAGTAAACATACCCGCGCCTCCTAGTTGACCGGTCCGTTTTCAAGAAACATGAAAAAAAACATATAGGCCCAGCCGGCGAAGAGCAGCGCAGCCACCAGCAGCATCAGCGCAAAGGTCCCGGTGGGCGCGCTGTTGAGGATTTTCTGTTCCTCTTCAGGTGTTAGTTGACTCATTCATTTTCTCCTTGACGGGATTACTTGAGCGTTACGTACGCAGGCACAGGCCCGTCACCGGGCAGATGCAGGAAGCAAAAGACACAGAAATCTGGAACGCTATGCGACATGTTTTTCTATTAGATTATTATCGGGACGGCGGTTACTCAAGCTATCCATCCCCGCGCCCCATGGCGATTACCGGTTGATAATCCACAATTTTCCTGTGAACTTCAAGCTAAAGATACCGGCACGGCCTACACTTGACCTGAATCAATTCGTCACTGCGCGGATATTGGTATAAGGGTCGAGGAGGTGTCTGGAGGCCTGTGCAAGCAGCCATCCGGACCCCTGTATAACAACCACATCAGCTCAGTACAGTGACTGGGGGCAGTTACCGCACATGAATATATCAGGCATCCTGGTTGTCGTTTCCCCGCAGCAGGTCGATTCAATGGTCGAGCAACTGAACGGGCTGGACGGTATCGACGTCCATCATATCGATGCGGCCAGTGGCCGCATCGTCATCACCCAGGAGGCCGCCAGCATCCGCGATGAGGTCGATGGCCTGAAGCGTATCCAGGCCCTGCCCGGCATCATCCTCGCGGAAATGTCCTACCACAATTTTGAAGATGACAGCGAACTGCTGCAGGGCATTCCTGCGGATCTCGATGACACGGATAACGTACCCGCTTATTTGAAAGAGTAGCGCGCCCGACACACTTCCGAACCCAACACTATTTCAGGAGAGCGCAATGGACGTCACACGCAGAGAGTTTCTCAAGACCAGTGCCGCGGCGGCCACCGCCACTGCCGCCGGCATCACCATTCCCGCCGCGGCACTGGCCAGGTCAAAAGAGGCCGAGGCCGGCGTGCAATGGGACAAGGGCGTCTGCCGCTTCTGCGGCACTGGCTGCGGCATCATGGTCGGCACCCGGGACGGGCGTATCGTCGCCACCAAGGGTGACCCGGATGCACCGGTCAACAAGGGCCTTAACTGCATCAAGGGCTACTTCAACGGCAAGATCATCTACGGCAAGGACCGCCTCACCCAGCCATTGATGCGCATGACGGACGGCAAGTTCGACAAGCAGGGCAAGTTCCAGGCCGTCAGTTGGGAGCGCGCCTTCGATGAAATGGAGAAACAGTTCAAGAAGACCTACCAGGAGATGGGGCCGCACGGTGTTGCCATCTTCGGCTCCGGCCAGTACACCATCCCGGAGGGTTATGTCTCGGCCAAGCTGATGAAGGCCGGCTTCCGCAGCAACAACATCGATCCCAATGCACGCCACTGCATGGCCTCGGCGGTGGTGGGCTTTATCCAGACCTTCGGCATCGATGAACCGGCCGGCAACTACGATGACATCGAGCACACCGATACCGTTGTCACCTGGGGCGCCAACATGGCCGAGTGCCACCCGATCCTGTGGGCACGCGTCTCCGACAGGCGGCTGACGGATGACAACGTCAAGCTCATCAACCTGACGACCATGAGCAACCAGACGTCCGACATCGCCGATACCGAGATCATCTTCAAACCGGGTACCGACCTCGCGATCCAGAACTACCTGCTGCGCGAAATCATCCAGCGCGATGCCGTCAACCAGGACTTCGTCAAGAAGCACTGCGTGTTCGCCACCGGCCCCTATGATATCGGTTACGGCATGCGCCCAACGGACAAGTACTGCTTCGAGGCCGAGAAGGATATCCAGGTCAAGGAACTCAGGGTGACGCTCGACAAGGACGAAGCCATCGCACAGCGCAAAAAGGCCGGCGAAGT
>JBATFE010000120.1:0-2893 GCA_049664445.1 Gammaproteobacteria bacterium | reverse complement strand
GACACTGTCCGTGCCGGTCTGTGCAATCTCATCGCTTACAGTCAGCTCGAAAGTAAGGAGGGTATTTTGTGTGACGGCCGGCGCGGTGAAATTAGCAATTGCACTCGTGGCATTATTCAGAGTTCCGGAGTCAGCTAAAGCAGCATCCCAGTTTTATTCTATTCAGTCCATTAAAATGTTGATTGTTCTTTCATCAGCAATTACTTCAATCATCTCATCATAACAACATATAATAAAATGCAATGAATTATTCAAGAACTGGATTTTTCCTTTGCCTAATTCCATCAACCAATCAGAATCAGAAGACTTAAAAAACCCTCCATTTGTTGGCACCTGCAGCATCGTCGCATTCGAACACTCTTCCGACGTTGATCGGAACGCTTGTATCTCTGTAAAGAATACATGCCAAACAGCATCAGTATCTTCCTCGATTAAAGTTATTACTAGCTGGCTATCATTATATTTAAACTCCTTGAGATCATTTGACCGATTAGATCTAGCTTTTATAGGAACATCCCAATCACTGTATCCCAATATACTCTCCTATTCTACAGATGATGCATTGCGCCCTGCGCCTCGTATTCGAATAGTATCGCTTGGCTGGCCACCATCTAAATGTCTGTCTAACGCTCTCTCATGAATTCGGCTACCAGTCCTATCTGTTACTTTAGTGGGCTCTAACCCAGCTCTTTTTAAAGCCGTCAGAGAACGATTATTTAGTGTAACTATTTCTCCATTCCTGACAACAGTTTCTATTGGCAATTTATCTGGAGAAATTTTTCCAGATCTAAGTCCTTGTGCAACTTCTCCTATACTTTTCCCCTTAAATTCTCCATGAGCAAACGTAGATTTAACGTTACCTTGGCCGAACTTAATCTTACCGCTTAATTTCCCAACTGTTTTAATCTTTTTCAGCGGATTTACTATTCCAATCGCGGTCGCGAATGCAGCCTCTCCGAGCGATCCACTCTGTTGGTAATTACTGTAGAAATCCACAGCAAGGAAGGCAAGCGCAAATATAGGCAGGTTCCCATCAGGATCCACATACACATACGGATTATTATTCCCATACGCATACTTGCTGTAACTGTGAATGTTGTCTTCACTAAATCCTACCGGGTCTACCCCCATGAAGCGGCCGACCCTGGGGTCATACCAGCGCGCACCGAAGTAGTTAAGACCAAACGTCGTCTCTTCCTGCTTGCCCGTGTACCAGGTCGTATCTTTACTGCCCGCTTCTTTCTTTAGCCGCTCACCGAAAGGCGCATACTCCTCGCGCCACAGCAGGGTGCCGCTGGCATCCGTGGCCGCCACCGGGGAACCCAGGGCATCGTTGTGATAGTAGGTGACCCGTTCAGTGGCCAGGCTGGTGCCGGCGAACGACAGCAGACTGCCAACCAGCAGGCACTGGACCAGGCGTTGCAGAGCGGGTATCAGTGTTATTGTTTTCATTGCAGCACCTCCGTCAGGGTCGCTTCGATATTGCCGGCAGTATCAACCGAGTAATAGTCAAAGTTTGCTGTGCCCCTCTTGGCAACATCCACGGTGATCTGACCCGTGTAGATCTGCCAGGCCGTGGTGTCAGTACCACCAGCACTCACCGTACCCTGCCCCGTGACACGGAAGTGCGTCGTGGCCGGCTCATTGGCGGACAGCGTGATATCGAATACCGGGGCACCTTTGTTTGTCGAACGGTTGAACGTGCCGGTCGTTATCGGAGGTGTGGTGTCGCCCCCACCGCCGACAGGTTGGACGGTGATGGTGACACTGTCCGTGCCGGTCTGTGCAATTTCATCGCTGACAGTAAGATCGAAAGTCAGAATGGTATTTTGCGTTACGGCCGGCGCAGTGAAACTGGCAATCGCACTGGAGGCGTTGTTCACTGTCACGCTCGGGCCCGACGTCTGCACCCACTGGTAACTGGTCAGGTTTCCTTCCGGATCACTGGAGGCGCTACCATCCAGTGTCACCGCATCGCCTTCCGTGACTGTCTGGTCTGGGCCGGCATTCGCGGTTGGCGGATTATTGACTGGAATCGCCACGGTGATGACCACTGAATCAGTGGCTGTCTGGCCGATGCCATCTGTCACCGTCAATTCAAAACCGAAATCGGTATCCTGTGCAACCGCGGGAGCCGAAAAGCTGGCTATTGCACTGGTCGGATTGGTCAATGTCACTGCCGGACCCGATGTCTGTACCCACTGGTAGCTGACCAGGTTGCCTTCCGGATCGCTGGAGGCACTACCATCCAGAGACACCACATTGCTTTCCGCGATCGTCTGGTCCGGTCCTGCATTCGCCATCGGCAACTGGTTGACCGGTGCCGGGACTGCAAAGCGAGCGATATATCGATTGCTTGTACCGCTATACCCTACATCATACTGCTGGAATATCGCGACTGCCGTACCATCACTGTTCACCTCCGTCCATGTTGAAGACACATCACCCAAACCGCTGTCAGAGATAAGCACAGGTGCAGCAAAGCTGCTCTGCGCCTTCTCATAGCGAACCGCGTGAAGATAACTGCTACTGGAGCTTAGCGACACAGGCTGGGTGAAGAATACAATGGCATTACCCGCAGTATCAATTCCTGTTGTGTGCAGTCCGCCGAAAACATCGAAGGTATTGAGAACATTGCGAGCGCCCCATCTGGTGCTCCCGGACGGCCGGTAACTTGCCGAGATTTCTTCGTGTATGCGGTCCCTCCAGGCCGCCATGGTATCACCCGTGCTATTGACTGCGACCTGCGTGCGAATAGGTGTTGGATGATCGCGGTAGGTAGCCAGTCTTTTTACCGAACCCCAGCTTTGTGTGGAAGCTGTATAGGTACTTGTCTGGACCTGAGCCTCTGTTCCATCGCGACCTGTTCTTTGCTCCCAGAGCGCGACAACGT
>JBATFE010000119.1:0-4866 GCA_049664445.1 Gammaproteobacteria bacterium | reverse complement strand
TCAAACACATGCATGGCATCCTTGTCCGGCCCGAAAAACACATCCGTCCAGGCATACGGGGTATTTTCATGGCTGCGCATGAAAAATCCAGGGCCCAGGGTCGGTATCTCCCGGATCACCTTCCAGTCCTGCATATCGATGACCGTGACCTTGCTGTCCTTCAGGTTAGGTGTTGCCATCACCGGCTTTCCCCGGTATTCCCAGGTGATTCCGGAACCCAGATGCGGCATGCCCTCCAGGGGCAGCACTGCAACCCGCTTGCCGCTGTCCAGATCCACCACCTGGCCACTGTGCTCGACACGATCAGCGCCGATCAGGAGGCGATAATCCTGGTCAAAAAAGAAATCATCCAGCACCTGTTGCAGACGAATCTTCCTCACCGGGTAGCCTGCAATATCATAACGAATTTCCCATACTTCCGGCACATCCTTGAGGGCAGCGACAAAACTGCCGCGTGGTTCTGCCTGGTACACGGCGCTGACGCGCGAGGATTCCCCCTCGGCATCGATCACGGGAATGATCTTTATCAAGCCAAGATCAGCCGCATCCAGCAACACCAGCGAATTCGGCAGATAGTTGCCGACCAGTAATGTCTTGCCATCGCCGGAGACCGCAACATTGCGCGTGTTGATGCCGGCACGTACTTCTGCCACAACCTTCAGATTATACAGATCAAACTTGCTGATCCAGCCATCACGTGAGGCGAGATAGGCGTAGCGACCGTGCGGAGAATATTTGATACCGCCATGCAGTGCGTAGCGAGATGCAAATCGATGAATAGGCTCCAGACGGTCGCCATCCAGCACCGTTACATGGTGATCGCCCGCCTCGACGACCATGAACAGGTTCAGCGGGTCGGCAGTAAAGACCGGCTTGTCCGGGAGGGTATGAGCGTTGTCCAGTAAAATCCGCGAGGCATTGATCGCCTCACTGTCCCACGTCAGGTCCGTATCGGGCGTTGAGTAAATGAATTCAACCAGCTGCTGCACATCTGCTTCATGCAGCTGCCTGTCGAATGGCGGCATCTGCGTCGCGGCTCGGCCGTCCTTGATGACCACGGCCGCATCCGCCTTGCGCAGGCGACCCAGGTTCGACGGCAACAGTGCAGGACCGGCACCACC
Organism: Gammaproteobacteria bacterium; assembly: GCA_049664445.1. Classification (GTDB taxonomy): domain Bacteria; phylum Pseudomonadota; class Gammaproteobacteria; order UBA9214; family UBA9214; genus UBA9214. Next base: position 3,745 of record JBATFE010000119.1, on the reverse strand, counting down.
AAGGCGATCGGCACCATGGCATGATGCGCACAGACGCAAATAGAGGTTTCTGGAGACAGTCGCAGTGGCTGTGTTTGGAGCCTGTTCCTGCAGCAGTGCACCGTCCGGCTGGCGGCGCCAGTAACTGACATCGGCAACACTTCCCTTCAGGTAATGTGTAACCGCCAGCTGTGCGCCGTTAGCCGAGTACACGATGGAGTAATACTCGTAACGCTTGAAAACTTCCTCAATATTTCTTTCTGGCGCGGGTACCCAGGGTATCAGGGCCGGATTGAACTCGTCGTGGTAATGGGGGGCACTGGCGTCACTAGCGGCGAAAACGGCCGCTGTCAGTAGCGTACAACAGATGAATAGAACAAGAAACCGGGCACAGACAGGCCGGCCTACCACGGCATAAAGTCATTCATGCGGCCCATGGGTCGCATGCTGTTGGTCATGTCGCCCATCTCATAACGGATAGCTTCACCGGTCAGGTTCATGAGACGCATGTTCTGGTTCATGCCTTCCATGGAAAGATTCATGCCGTGCATGTTGGTCAGCATCGGCTCGAGGTGCTCCAGTGCAATCATTCTGTCTGCCATTGTCTCGACTGATTCAGACATGTGGTAAACACGGCGGGTCATGGTGCGCACATTTTCAGACAGGTAGATAACACTTTCCGAGATATGGCTGAGGTGCTCGCCCATCTGCGGGTCCATGCCCTTGGCCACCGTGTGTATATCCTTGCTCAGGGTATAGATAAGGAAGAAGCCGTAGGCAGCCAGTACCACGAAGGCCAGCATGGCCGGATAGACGATCAGTTCCCAGCGACGTGCGCTGGTCTCGAAGACACGGACGAAGCGATCCATCGAATCGCCGTCGGCAAAGCCACTGGATGACGCCTTGTTCGCGGCTGCGTCCTTGTCCATGTTTATTATCTTGTCGTTCATACTGACACCATTAAGAATCTGTTACCGACTTCAGTATGACATGTAAACAGATACCGGGTTCATCACTGCTCCATTAATATCGCTTATTTCAGCATCAGTCAAATAACAGGCAGGATCCTCGGCCCAGGGATCTCCGGTCAGTTGCAAGGCCCGCACCCGGGTATTGCCACCACAGATATCAAAGTAGCGACAACTGCCGCAACGGCCTTTAATCAGGCGGGGCGAGGCTTTCAGCCCCTTCATGATCGGATCCGAGGTGTCCTGCCAGATCGCCGAGAACGGCCGCTGTCGCACGTTTCCGAGGCCGTAATGCCACCAGAAGGTGTCCGGGTGGACCTCACCGAGGTTATCGATATTGGCGACATTGACGCCGGAGCTGTTACCGCCCCATTGTCGCAGTTTGGCCGCTATATGCCCAGCTTTTTCAGGGTAATACCGCATGACCCAGTGCAACAGGTAGACGCCGTCGGCATCATTGTTACCGGTAACGAACTCCAGGTCATCGCCACGCTCGGCGTGCCCGAGCGCGGTATCGAACAACAGATCCATGGCACGCCGGGTGATGTCGAGCTGCACATCGCTGTCACGGTTCCGGTTACCGCGCCCGGCGTAGTTGAGGTGGGAAAGATAGAACTTGTTGACGCCCTCGTCTGTCATCAGCTGCAACATATCGGGCAGCTCGGCGGCGTTGTCCTCCGTCATGGTGAAGCGCAGCCCCACCTTGATGTCGCGATCCCGGCACAGCCGGATACCCTGCATGGAGGCATCGAAGGCACCGTCCTTGCGCCGGAAGCGGTCATGCGTATGTCGAACGCCGTCGATGCTGATGCCGACGTAGTCATAGCCGATGTCCGCAATGGCATCGATATTGTGTTCATCGATCAGTGTGCCATTGCTCGACAGGCCCACATAGAAACCCATCGCTTTTGCACGCCGTGAGATGTCAAGGATATCCGGCCGCAGCAGCGGCTCACCGCCGGACAGTATCAGCACAGGCACCCCGAAAGACTTCAGGTCGTCCATAACCGCGTAGACCTCGGCGGTTGACAGTTCGCCCTTGAAATCGATGTCTGCCGAGATCGAGTAGCAATGCTTGCAGGTCAGGTTGCAGCGCCGGATCAGGTTCCAGATAACAACCGGTCCGGGTGGCGCACGCCGCTCGACCAGCGCGGTGGGATGCACCAGTTCCTGCATGAATTGCGAGATTCGAAACATGCGCTTACCCCTTTATCCTCAGGCCGGTTTTCTTCAGTATGCGCTTGCTGTACAGCACCTCATGACCACGACAGTGCTCGCCGAGCAGGGCTGAGATAGCGTCAACCCTTGCCACCACATCGTCGCGGCTGCGGCCATGCACCATGGCAAACAGGTTATAGGGCCACAACGGCAGGTGCCGTGGCCGCTGGTAGCAGTGACTCACGTAATCGAGCGCACCGATCCGCCTGCCGAGCTCACCGATCCGCTCATCGCAGACATTCCACACGGACATGCCATTGGCCGTGTAGCCGAGGGCGTAATGATTGGGGACCGCGGCGATGCGGCGGATGATGCCTCGTGCCTGCATGTCGGCCACCCGTCGCAGCACCTCGTCGCACGCCAGTCCCAGTTGCCGTGCCAGCGCTGCATAGGGCTCGGCGACCAGCGGCAGGCCCGCCTGCGTGGCCACAATGATCTGCCGGTCCGTTGCATCCAGCAGCTGGCCCTCTTGCTGTACATTGTTCATTGCTTGCGGGTTACCCGTCATGACGATCACCTACACGGCCAGCTTCAGGCCGATATAAAACTCCTGCTGCTTCGGCATATCGTAGACCCGGCAGCCGGTCGCACGCTCGATTTCCGCGATCACCTCAGCGGCCTGTTGCGGCTGTTCCGTGGCAATCACAAACCACATATTCAGCAGATGGTCGCGTTCATAGTTATGCGCGACCTCGGGAAACGCGTTGACCTGCCCGGCAACGTCCTCATAGCGTTCAGCGGGTACCTGCATGGCACAGAGACTCAGGGCACCCCCCATGCTCTCGGCGTTATACATCGGCCCGAATCGCGTCAGCACCCGCTCATCAAGCAGGCGCTGCAGCCGCGACAATACCTCATCCACGGATAACCCGAGTGTTGCCGCGACAGCATCAAAGGGACGCGCACAGACAGGCAGGCCGTCCTGCAGGCAGTTCACCAGGCTGGCATCGATACTATCCATGAGATCGTTGCCGGCCATGGGACCTCGGCAGCTGCCCGGGAGGGTTGCTGCTTTCAACGTAATGCGCGCCACGCTGCTTGAAACTGCGGCCGCTGAAAAGCACCGTATGCGGGATCTTTTCCAGGCCATGAAACGCAATGATCTGTTCGAGGCGCCGCAGCACGCTGTCACGTTCCCGGCCATGGATCATGCAGAACAGGTTATAGGGCCATGCCGGCAGCCTGCGCGGGCGCTGGTAACAGAGGGTCACGCAGGTCTCGTCCGCCAGCAATGCCCCGATGCGCTCGACATCGGCATCCGGGATATCCCAGACCACCATGGCATTGGCGCGGTAGCCCAGGGCACGATGCCTGACGACCACGCCCATGCGCTTGATCAACCCGGCAGCCTGCAGCTCTGCCAGGCGTGCAATCACCTGCATCTCGGTCAGGCCAAGCCGTGCAGCAATCGCGGCATACGGCTTTGCCACCAGTGGCAGGCCTTCCTGGATGACGGCAATCAGTTCACGGTCCTGCTCGTTCAACACCATAACGGGAACCCCAGGTCAATATAAAACGATCTTTCCAGCGGCAGATTCAGTACCGGCAATCCGGTCTCTGCCTCGATGGCGTCCAGCACG
>JBATFE010000118.1:0-3741 GCA_049664445.1 Gammaproteobacteria bacterium | reverse complement strand
CTGCTATACCTCGAATATATTGTGTATCTGAATTCGTTACGCGACGCCTGCTATCACCCGCAGCCGCCAACCGTGACCTTGACAGCCTGGCGCGCGCTGTGGAGCTTGTCACCCGACTTCACTACCGTAATGATCTCACCCGACTCGCCCACCTTAACCCGTATGGAGATCGCCGGCTTCATGCGTTTGCCCGGGTAAAAAACGCCGCACAGCGGGCTGGCATTCTTCTCCACCAGTATCGCGATGGACTGTACGCCGCTCAGCGTGGTGCTTACCGCAACCGGTACCACGGCACCGTTCTCCGGGTTAGGTGGCACCTCCAGCGTGACCCCGGCGGATTCCGTCGCTGCATCGCTGCCCATGCCTGCCTTCAGGGCAGCAGCAAGGGTATCAGCCTTGAATGCGGCCTCGTTCCAGGCTGCAAGCACGGTCCTGGGCATCAACAGGCCGGCACTCGCTGCCACCCCGACTGTCCCGGCCGCCACAGAGGCCTTCAGAAACAGCCGGCGTTTCATGTTTGTATTCATCAATTCACTCCTTAAACAACGGGGTCCGCAGACGCGGACCCCGTTTACTTTACTTACCAGTTACCGGTTTCAGCCAAAGATATCGCTGGTGATGTTATTGAACCAGCTGTAGGCGTACTGCACTTCACGCGCACGATCTGCGGGCGAGCTGTCCATGGGCGTCAGACCGCCAGAACCCTCGACCTTCGCGACCTTGCCATCCACCAGGTTGTAGACCATGGCAACCGAGATACCGTCATTCGGGGCCACAATGCTGTAACAGGTATTCACCCATGACGGCGTACCCGGTTCACGTCCGTTAACAAGATCGACAACCGCGGCAGCAACAACCTTGGCCTCGGAGTTGGCGGCATAGCCAGACTTCGGCAACGGTGCCTGGATGGCCGCGTCGCCGATCACGTGGATACCCTTGTGGATGGTCGACTCGAAGGTCTTGCCGGTAACCGGGCACCAGCCACTGTCGTCGGTCAAACCGGCCACCTTGGCTATCGAACCGGCGACCTGTGCCGGGATAATGTTGGCAACGGCCGGCTTGTAGTCTTCGAATTCAGTGGACACCGTGCCGGTCTTGGCATCAACGCTCTTCACACCGCCGCCGGTATCTACTGCCTTGACCCATTCAATCATACCCTTGTAATGCCGGTCCCAGGCCTGCGTGAACAGCCCCTGCTTGGAAAATGCGTCCTTGGAATCAAGGATAAGGATCTTGGACTTCGGCTTGTGGGCCTTGAGATAGCTTGCAATCTGGCAGGCACGTTCGTACGGACCGGGTGGACAGCGGAAGGGATTCGGCGGTGGCGCAATCAGCACCGTACCGCCGTCAGCCATGGCTTCCAGCTGCTTGCGCAACAGTGCGGTCTGCGGACCCGCCTTCCAGGCGTGCGGCATCTTCTCCATGGCAGCCGCGTCATAGCCTGCAATGTTGTCAACAAAGGAAATACCGGGGGCGACGATACAGCGGTCATAGCTGAAGCTCTTGCCGCCCTGGGTGGTCACCTTCTGCCCCTTGGCATCGATCGCGGTAACGGTATCGTGTACCACCGTAACACCGTGCTTGCGCAAACCGTCATAGCCGAACTTCAGGGAGTCCAGCTTGCGCTCGCCGCCCAGCACCTCATTACTCATGTAACAGGTGTAGTAATCCTTGTTCGGTTCGATCAGTGTCACCTCGACCGAGCTATCAGCCCGGCGGATGTACTTGGCGGCCGTCGCACCCGCGGTTCCACCACCGACAATAACGACCTGCTTCTTGCCAGCCGCTGCGGCGATCATGGGGAAACCGATCGCACCGGCAGCCGTGGCACCGCCCGCGATCTTGATGAAACTTCTGCGATTAATCTTGTTCATGATTCTTTATCTCCCCTACTGTTGACTGGCGAAGAACTGCAACAATGCCTCAAGCTCGGCATCGCTGAGTTTGTCCACTTTCTTTTTCATCTTCTTGGGCATCTCTCTTGAGCCAGCCTTGAAGTCTTCCATGGAATACTGCATGTAGGGCAGCCATTGACTGTAGAGAATGCCGGCATCGTCATCGGCCAGGCTACCTTTTTCATCGTGGCATTTTTCACAGTTATCGCCATACAGCTTCCCACCGGCTGCGACCTTGCTGGCATCTGTCGTCTGGCTGGTTACTGGAATCGGCTGTTTCGCGAACACCGAGGCCATCAGCTTGAACTCCTCATCACTGTAGCCCTTGGCGATGCGGCCCATGACCGTGCTGTGACGTTCACCGCTCTTGAAGGCCTTCATGGAATCGACCATGTAGATCTCTGACATGCCGGCGAGTGAGGGTGTTGCGGGCCCCGTACTGGCGCCATCGGTACCATGACACCCGGCACAGGTATCGGCCAGCATGGAGGCGGTCGGTGCCGCTGACAACTGGGCGGTACCCAGCAACAAACCGGACCCCAATAGCACTGCGAGTGTTTTTCTAGCAGACATGATTGTTATCTCCTCATTGTGATTGCAACGGATATTCCAATATCAGCAGAGAAGGCAATGCCCGGACCAGCCCCCGTTGATACGTTACTGCAGGATCATCCTGCAGCTAGTGCGGCCGCCCTTGTGGTTATCCTTATCGGGCATTAATGCGGCTTATGGCGCATAACTCTAAATGCAAATAAGCTGCACGTCAAAAGTTTAGCAGGAATCTTCCGGGCAACAGCTAAATCGTGCCGTTCGTTATATCTATATGTATTTATTATTATTTTCGAATATAGCCCTCGCCATTTTATCGTGATTGAAAACGGTCTGCAGTCCCGCTGCACGGCCGTGCTGTTGTTACTCGCCCAGGGCAAGTTCCGCCTCGCTTTTCATGCCGAATTTTTTCATCAGCCAACTGGGCGGGCAAAAGCCGGTAAAGGAACTCTGTAAACAATTAAAACCGATAAACAGGGTTAACCAGGTCCAGTTCGGGTTATGAAACAAGGCCAGCAACGAGGTCAGCATGACCATGGTGCCGCCAAATGCAAACAGGGTTCGTTCTATTGACATAATATTTTACTCCGCTTCTGTAGGAGGGTAGTCGATGACCTTTTTCATTTTCCCGTTTAGCCTGCGGCAGTCATCCACGCTGCAGGCGCAAGGCATTCAAAACGACAAACAGCGAACTGAATGACATGCCGATGGCCGCCCCCCAGGGCGGAATCCAGCCGGCGGCGGCAAACGGCACGGCAATCAGATTATAAGCACCTGCCCAGGCAAAATTCTGCATGATATTCCGCCGTGTTCGCCGGGCAAGCTGCCGGGCATCCGCAAGCACAGTGGCATCATCTCCCAGTATGAGAAAATCACTGCTGGCATTCGCCAGGTCGGTAGCATCGGCAAATGAAATCGACACATCGGCGGCGGCCAGTGTCGGGGCATCATTGATACCGTCACCGAACATGGCCAGCTGGCGTCCCTGCGCCTGCTGTGCCCGCGTCCAGTCCAGTTTGGCAGCCGGCGACAGGCCGCCATGTGCCTCTTCAATACCCAGTTGCCTGGCCAGTCTCAACACACTGTCAGGTGCATCACCGCTGAGGATCGCCAGTTGCCGCACGCCGCTGTCCTGCAGGCCGGCAAGCAGCGCCTCGATACCCGGCCGCAGTGGATCTGCAAATGTCAGCACGGCCTGCACACCCTCGGGACTGGCCAGCACGGAGACCAGCTGACCGCGGGCGCGGCCACCGGCAATGACGGCGCGGCTGTGTGCGTCGTAGGCCGTGTCCCGGGC
>JBATFE010000117.1:0-9841 GCA_049664445.1 Gammaproteobacteria bacterium | reverse complement strand
CGACATGAGCGGAGTAACCCCCTACATTACCCTTGCGCAAATTGCCGCACGCATGAAAGACATGAATACATACGATGCAGTCAACGAGGCACTTGATGAGGTAGAATACCTGTTTGAAGTCATACCGCCCGAGCTGCAGGACCCTGCCGAGACATTGATTGCCCAGCTCAGGGAGAAGCTGAAGAACCTGGAATAATCCAGACTCCATGCACGGCATGAAACAATCCGGACCGCCCGGGCAGTGTTAATCAGCAGCTAACCATTGCAAGCCCGCCATCAGGAGCCTATCGTGTCGCGGCATCCCGGCCGGTAAAATAATACAGGACAACATGAACGAGAAAACAGAAACCCGCAACATGGCACTGTTCTGCGACTTTGAAAACGTCGCCCTGGGCGTGCGCGATGCCAAGTACACAGCCTTTGACATACAGAAGGTACTGGAACGGCTTTTGCTCAAGGGCAGCATCGTCGTTAAAAAGGCCTACTGTGACTGGGATCGCTACAAGGAATTCAAGAAGCCCATGCATGAGGCCGCCTTCGAGCTGATAGAGATTCCCCACGTAAGACTGTCGGGAAAGAACTCTGCCGACATTCGCATGGTCGTCGATGCGCTGGATCTGTGTTATACCAAGTCGCATGTCGACACCTTCGTGATCATCAGCGGCGACTCGGATTTTTCGCCCCTGGTCAGCAAACTGCGCGAGAATGACAAGGTAGTCATCGGTGTTGGCGTGAAGAGCTCCACCTCTGACCTGCTGATTGCAAACTGCGACGACTTTATCTTCTACGATGACCTGGTACGTGAATCCGAGAAGCCGCGCCGCGCAAGGCGCAAACCCGTGGCCAAAAAGGCAGGCAAGAAGGACAGCGCGAAGCTCGAGGATGACAAGCAGCAGGAAGCACTGGACCTGGTCGCTGAAACGGTCGAGGCGCTGCTCAAGGAGCGCGGGGAACAGGAAAAGGTCTGGGGCTCGATGGTCAAGCAGACTCTGAAACGACGCAAGCCGGGTTTCAACGAGACCTACCACGGTTTCCGCACTTTTGGACAACTGCTGGAAGAGGCGCAGTCGCGTAAAATGCTGTCATTGCAGCTGGACGAGAAATCGGGCGGTTACATCATCAAGGAACTCATCCGCGACGACTAGCCGTTACCGAACACGGGGCATTCTCCCGGCATAAACTGTTGACTTGCGTGGTGGGCAAGGAGCAGTCTTTCCCGTCCCTGGAGTTGCCACCGCCATGCTGCGAAAATAATGCAGGTGTATACAGGAACAATCAACACATGTGGCAGTCAATAGTAAAGTAATGTGAGGTTTAGCTATGAACATACCCGAACGTGACGGTGACGGTTACCTGGTCGACAGCAGCGCCTGGACAGAGGAGATCGCACGCGCCATGGCAGAGGCCGATGAGGTGGAACTGGATGACGTCAAGTGGCAGCAAATCCTGAAGGCGCGTGAGTACTACGAAGAACACGCCGTGGTGCCGCCCATACGGAAATTCTCCAAGTACCTTGGGGCGGACCAGAAAGCGATGTTCAAGATGTGGATGACCGGCCCGATGAAGCCGATCACCAAGTACGGCGGATTGCCCAAACCCACTGGTTGCGTCTGAGGGGGCGGCCGGACAGAGCTGCACAAGTCCATTCAACCCGGAAAAGCGGCAACCCGTACCAGACTGACAACTCTCTGACGCAAAAGCGACCCACTGCCGGGAATGGACCTGGTTGTCCATGCACTCGTTGCTCTGGTGTACATTGCTGCTTCAGTGTGCCACAGAAGGCCAGTTGCACGGAAATCACACGACACGCCTGCAGCCTGAACCCCACTGCATTGGTCCAGGTACAGCCGGATCGCACGTCTCTTTGACCTGTATCAACGACTGTATGGTATTTTTTGTATAGATTTTAGAGATTAAGACAAGAGAAAGGGACACAGATCATGGTTCTGGACAACACTCTGATTGGTGCACTGATCATTCTGCTGGTGGGGCTCTCTGCGCTTGTATTCTTCAACTGGTCAAATACCCGCAGTGCCCGCCGCCATACAGAAAAGATTTTCCAGCAACAGCACCTTGTCAGAACCCATCCGGACGTACATCGCCTGTCCCAGGCGGTGCATTTACTGCGTCCCTCGGTACGCCTCGGTTTTGATTATGCCATCCAGCATGATGATGGCAAGCTCCCCTGCATCTCGGAATGGAACACCGGCGGGTCGATACCTACACAGGCAGAACTTGATGATGCGCTCAAGAAAGTGACCACAATCGACTCCACCGGCTATGCGGCCATGCGCAGATCGGAGTACCCGAGCATCGAGGAACAACTGGATGCGGCCTACAAGGCACGCCGTGGCGATTTTTCCGAGCAGGAGGAACTGGATCTGCGCATCGAACAGATCAAGAACAAGTATCCCAAAACAGACGATGCCCTCTGATGTCGATTACAAGGCGCCCGGCATTATACCTGCCGTGAATAACACACGGCCACATCCGGCGACGCCTGTCACAGGCCGCTCGCAGGTATCAAAGAATCAGTAACCAGGAAAAGGAGTAATATGAACAACGTCCAATCGCTATCGGGTTCCCGGTATTCGCTAAAAACGCTTTTCTGGCTATTGCTGCTGGTGGCCCTGTCAGTGCCGCTGGCGGTACACAGCAGTTCACCGGATAATGACAGAGGCGAGGATGATCTTGATACGCACTTCACCGATTTGCGCACTTTAGTCGAAATGCCCGAGCGCGCCCGCCAGATACTAACGGAAGACATGCTCGATCATCTTGCGGTAATGAATGAAATCAACCGTTACCTGTCCGAAAACAAACTATCCTCTGCCGCGGAGGTTGCGGAAACCGGCATGGGCCAGAGCCTGCTGAGCAAGTACCAGGACGAGGCGCTGCGGCCCGGACACTACATGCCGCAGGAAATGCGGGAAATCGGCTGGGAACTGCACAATGCGGCAACCGGGTTCGCAAAGGCTGCCAGACAAGGCAATCTGCAGGAAACCTTGATTGCCTACCATCGCATCAGCAGTGCATGCGTAGCCTGCCACTACAGCTACCGCACGCGCTGAAATAGCCGGTCTCGGTGCCGGCGTGCATGAAAACACCGACCGTTCGGAACCCGATCCATCGAGCAGGGAAGGGTCAGTCCGGAGTGTACCCTCCACCTACGCTATCGGTGATGTCCAGGGCTGCTTCGATGACTTGCTGAGGCTGCTGGACAAACTGGGTTTCGATCCGGAGCTCGATCGCCTCTGGTTTACCGGTGATCTCGTCAACAAGGGACCCAACTCACTGGAACTGCTGCGCTTCGTGCATGGCCTTGGCAACGCTGCCATAAGCGTGCTCGGCAACCACGACCTGCACCTGCTCGCCACGGCGGCCGGGGCGGTCAAGATCCGCAAGAAGGACACTATAGCCGAGATCCTCGACGCCCCCGACTGCGAAGAACTCCTGTTCTGGCTGCGGCATCAACCACTCCTGCACCACAACGAGGCCCTTGGCTTCACCATGATTCATGCCGGACTCCCGCCTCAGTGGGACCTGGAGAAAGCCCGCCAATGTGCCTGTGAGCTGGAAACCGTGTTGCAGAATGTCGATTACGAGGACCTGTTCCTGCATTTGCAGGGAGACAGGCCGCTGCGCTGGCGGGAGGACCTGAAGGGCTGGGAACGCCTGCGTTTTATCACTAATTGCTTCACGCAGTTGCGCTGGTGCGATGCTGACGGCCGTATCGATCTGACGGGGGAAAGGCGAAAATCCCCGTCAGGCAAAAAACGTTCGCGACCCTGGTTCGAGCTGCCGCGCCGTGCCAGCAAACCGCTGCGGATTATCTTCGGGCACTGGGCAAAGCTGGTGATCGCCCAGCCGACCAAGAGGACCGCGCGCGTCATCCCGCTGGACACAGGCTGTGCCAATGGCGGCCGCTTCACGGCATTTCGCCTTCAGGACCAGCGCTATTTCAGACTCAAGTGCAAGAACAAGGCCGTCCCCTGGAGAAGTCTCGACATGGCTGATCGCAAGGTCAGGAAAAACCCGTGAGCCGTACGTCAACAGGAATGTCAGTCCGGACATTAATCACAATCCCGGTCGTCAAACCGGACGCAAATGTTCTGGTAACATGATCCCTGCAAGAAAAGCAGGGGCCCTCGGCCCGGCAACCAAGGAAGCCACGTGAACGACACAACATCGAAATCGGCCGTGCTGCTGATTCACTGCCCCGACCAGAAGGGGATCGTGATATCCATCACCGAATTCATATTCAAGAACGGCGGCAACATCCTCTATCTGGCCCAGCATGTGGATACGGAACACCAGGTCTTCTTCATGCGCATCGAGTGGGACCTGCATGACTTTGTCATTGCCGACGGCAAGATCGGTGAGTACTTTGAAACGCTCGTGGCAAAACGCTTCTCGATGAACTGGCAACTGCATTTCTCGAATGAAATGCCGCGCATGGCCCTGTTTGTGTCAAAACTGCCGCACTGCTTTTACGATATCCTGGCCCGCTACGAGGCTGGCGAATGGCAGGTAGAGATCCCCCTGATTATCAGCAACCATACCGACATGCAGACCGCAGCCGAACGCGTCGGCATTGAATATGTGTACCTGCCAATCAACCGCGAGAACAGAGCGGAACAGGAGCGCAAACAGCTTGAGCTGCTGCAACAGCACCGTATTGATTTCATCGTGCTGGCACGCTACATGCAGGTCCTGAGTGACGACTTTGTCGACAGCTACCCCGACCGCATCATCAATATCCATCATTCCTTTCTGCCGGCGTTCCCCGGTGCACGGCCTTACCACTCTGCGCATGAGCGGGGCGTGAAGATCATCGGCGCTACCAGTCACTATGCAACCGCCGAGCTGGATACCGGACCGATCATTGAGCAGGATGTGGTGCGCGTGAGTCACGAGAATTCAGTCGAGGACATGATTCGCAAGGGTCGCGATCTCGAGAAGATGGTTCTGGCCCGTGCCGTCTGGCACCACCTGCACCACAACGTGCTGGTTTATGAAAACCGCACGGTTGTATTTGAATAGACCGGTTGCAGACACACCAGGGCATTCACGAGGAACATCCCGGCAACCACATGTTTTTCATCAGTGAAGAGAATCAGGCCAGTTGACGAAACTACTTGAGCCAGCTGCCGAATTCTTCTGCCGGTATCGGCCTGGCAATTATGTAACCTTGTACTTTATCGCATTTCAATCTTCTCAGGGCCGCCAGCGTATCCAGGTATAACCCTGCTATGACGGGGTTTTCCTCGCGCCACAGGACCAATATCATTTCCATGGATACACTAGCACCCGTAACCCGGACACCAAGGGACCTTTGCGGTGCAGTACACCGTTGTGTCCGCGCGCATGGTCGTGCGTGATATATTCAATTATTCATACCACCCGAGAAACGTATGCAATCCATCCGCAAGCCAGTCCTGATTCTTTTGTTGATCTGCTGTGGCCAGGCGTGGAGCGGGTTTTACGAGGGTTTTGACCACTATGAGCAGGGCAATTATGATCTGGCGCTGCAGGAATTCAGACCTCTGGCAGAAGAGGGTAACGGCTTCGCGCAACTATATCTTGGCGTAATGTATAACAAGGGTCATGGTGTACCGCAGGATTTCAATGAGGCAATAAAATGGTGGCGCCTGTCAGCCGAGCAGGGCGGGGCGCTTGCGCAGTACAACCTGGGTGGCATGTATGAGCGTGGCCAGGGTGTCCAGCGTAATGACGGTGAAGCCGTGAAGTGGTATCGAATGGCAGCCAATTCCGGTTTGGCCGGCGCGCAATACAATATGGGTAACATGTACGCAAATGGCCGGGGTATTCCGCAGAACTACAAGGTGGCGGCTTACTGGTATCGCAAGGCCGCCGAGCAGGATGATGCCCGCGCACAGACAGGCCTCGGCATCCTCTACGACGACGGCCTGGGTGTGGAAAGGGATTACACACAGGCGGCGGACTGGTATCGCAAGGCGGCGCAACAGGGAGAGCCGCGGGCGCAATACAACCTCGGCGGCCTGTATGCCAACGGACAGGGTGTGGAAAAGGATTACGCACAGGCGGCGGACTGGTATCGCAAGGCGGCGCAACAGGGTGATCCGCTTGCGCAGTACAATCTCGCTATCCTCTACGATGAAGGTCGGGGTGTTGTGCAGGACGACAAGCTGGCGGTCAAGTGGTACCACAGGGCAGCCGAGCAGGGGTTTGCCGATGCACAATACAATCTGGCCATCATGTACCACCAGGGCATGGGTGTCCCGCAGGACGACGTTCAGGCCTACAAGTGGTTCAGCATCGTTGCAGCAGGAGGTAACGAGGGTGCACGTAGCGTGCGCGACACCATTGCCAAAGCGATGACAGCCACGCAAATTGCAGATGCGCAAAGGCTTGCCAGGGAATGGCTTGAGAATCGATAGATACAGAGAATGTAAATAGAAATATTCTTAATAAGTATATATATGCTACTGAAATATATAGTTATTTATACCGCATTCCTTTATGGTGGGCATTGCTGCAAGGGCAGAAATCTCAAACACAGCGCATAAATAGAGTTATAATATAAGAGATTAATTATATTTGGCCTTATTAATGTATAAACGTTTCTACCAACTCGACACCAATCCCTTCAGGCTCGCGCCCGAGCCCGAGTTCTGTTTTAGCCATAGCGGCTACAGGCGCGCCAGGGAATACCTTGAATTCGCACTCGCCGAAGGGGAAGGTTTTGTCATGGTGACCGGGCGACCGGGCACTGGCAAGACGATGCTGGTTGAAACGTTTCTCAAGGAGGTCAAACCCGGTGAGGTGGTTGCCAGGCGGATTGCCGTTTCCAATTATGGCGCAACCGAACTGTTGCGCGCCGTGGCTTATGCCTACGGCATCGATGCCACGGGTATGGACAAGGGCACGATGCGCCACCGCATACAGCAGTTTTTCGTCAAGCAGGAGCAGATTGGCCGGCGCGTGCTGCTGATTATCGACGAGGCACAGGCCCTTAGTCATGCTGCCCTGGAAGAATTGAGGATACTGGCAGACCTGCAGACCCAGTCGCGCCTGATGCTGCAACTTTTTCTTGTCGGCCAGGAGTCGTTACAGGAACTGATGCGATTACCGGACATGGAGCAGTTCCAGCAACGCGTCATCGCAAATTACAAACTTGAACCACTCAACCTGGAAGATAGCCGCGCATATATCGAACATCGCCTGCTGCAGGCCGGCTGGCTCGGCGACCCTGAATTCAGCAGTGCCGCAGTATTGAGTATCTATCAACTCAGTAATGGCGTGCCACGACATATCAACAAGATATGTAATCGCTTGTTGCTGCTCGGCTTCGGCAAGGGCAGCCACACCCTCGATGAGCAGGACGTGCTGGAGATCTCGGCAGAGATGCGTGAAGAGCAATTAACGCCCATGGCAGTCAATCAGGCCACGCTCTACAATATAAATAATGTCACGAATTTACCTGAAATCCGTAATGACCCGGTAGCCGTAACCGATCTTTCTATTCGGCGAGAGCAGACGGAAAACAGTGTGGCCGGCAACTCCGAAGACTGGTCGCAGGATGCGGATATAAAGGAAGCGTTTATTGCGCATCATCATGTGCCTCCCGCCAGTAACGATGAACAGATTACTCCACAGGATACCTGGGCTGCCGCGTACGAAGCTTCTGAGCCTTCAGACACCACCAGTGAAGTGCTCACGGCAACGGACAATTCCGATACTGCTGACACTCGCCGCCGCATTGATCGCCCGGGCTGGAAAAAAGCGCTGGCCATCCCGGCTGTACTGCTGGTGCTGTTAACGGTAATTGTTGCGGCACTCCCATCATTTCCGGGGCGCGAAGGTTTCATAGTGACATTGATGGAGCAGTTTTCCCCGCCGGAGCAGCAGCTCACTGCTTTATCGGAACGATCCGCAGTGCCCGATGTTAACAGTGAACTGCAGGTAATGGCTAACGATGCACGCAGGCCTTCATCCAGGCAACCGGCGAACACGGCTGTGCCGACAGCGTCCGCCATCACTGATGACCAGCAGGCTATCGGTGTCATCAACAGAAGCAAGGTAAAGCCTGAAGCACGCGCGCAGGCAACGCCGGTTGCTGAACCCCGTGAACAGACTCCTGTCATACTAACCGGCACTGTCGAGCAGTTACTTGCACAAGGCCAACAGGCACTGGCTGACTACCGTTTGCTGACGCCCGAAGGTGATAATGCCTACGAATACCTGCTCGCAGTCCTGCAGCTGGATCCTGCAAATGAAGCGGCACGTGCAGGTATTCAGGAGATCGTAGATATTTATATTACACTCGCTGCAAAAGCCACAGACAGTAACGAGCTGGCAAGAGCGGAACGCTACCTTGAGCGCGGGCTCGGCATTCAAGCGGATAACCCGGAGTTGCTGGCATTGCAAGACACTGTTAACAGCAAACTGGAATCTGCGCCGCTCACACAGGCAGCAGCGAGTGCGGAGACGCACGATAACACCGCGTTGCGCTTGCAGCCAGCGCTGACAAAGCGGCAGCCCGCTGACAGAAGACGCAACATCAGCGACACGACAGGCCTGGAGTACTGACGATAACTGACTGACTGCCGAACATACTCAGGTGATGCCTGCACACACTGACAGTAACAAGCCCGTAGCCGTCCTGAATGCACCACTCGGTCGCCTGCTGGGTGTCGTCATCCTGCTGTTCTCGCTGCTGGCGCTCAACTCGGTGTACCTGGCCGCCATTTCACTGCTGGAGGAACTGAGCGGTGAAATCCAGCAGACCTATTTTTACCTGCTGATGTTCCTGCTGCACCTGGCGCTGGGCCTGTTGATCACACTGCCTGTGATCGTGTTCGCACTGGCACACATGCGGCGCGCCTGGCAGCGCCCCAATCGCTATGCGGTCAGGGCCGGTATGGGGCTGTTCTTCACGGTGCTGGTGTTGCTGTTTTCCGGGTTGTTGCTGACGCGCCTCGAGTTCTTCGAGATCAACGATCCGCAGGTGCGGCGCATTGGCTACTGGCTGCACGTCATCAGTCCGTTTGTAGTCGTCTGGCTGTTTGTGCTGCACCGTCTTGCCGGCCCGCCGATCCGCTGGAAGACCGGATTACGCTGGTTGATTGCCACCACGGGATTTGCAGCCGTGATGGTCATGCTGCAGATGCTCATACTGGCCGGCAGCAGTGCCGGGCGATCTATGGCATTCCCACCCTCGCTGGCCATCGTGCAGGGCAGCGATTCGATACCACCCGAACACCTGATGACGGATGAAGCCTGTGCACAGTGCCACCCGGATATTGCAAAGACGCACGCGCAGAGCATGCACCGTTTCAGTTCATTCAATAACCCGGCCTACAGGTTCAGTGTGGAAGAAGCACGCGAGGTCTTGCTGCAGCGCGATGGCACGGTACAGGCAGCCCGTTTTTGTGCCGCCTGCCACGATCAGGTGCCGCTGTTCAGCGGCCAGTTCGATGATCCGGACTACGATACCGAAGCAAATCCAACGGCGCAGGCCGGCATCACCTGCCTGGTCTGCCACGCCATGACCCGGGTAAACGGTGTGCACGGCAATGGTGATTACACCCTTGCCGATCCGCCTCGCTACCCCTTTGCCTTCAGCGAGTCGCCACTGCTGCGCAGTATCAACGCACAGCTGATCAAGGCAAAACCGGCGTTCCACAAGCAGACCCTGCTGAAACCCTTTCACCGCTCGGCCGAATTCTGCTCGACCTGCCACAAGGTACACTTGCCGTTCGAGGTCAACCATTACCGCTGGCTGCGCGGCCAGGACCACTATGACAGCTTCCTGCAGAGTGGCGTTTCCGGGCACCGGGTAGACAGTTTCTACTAC
>JBATFE010000116.1:0-1737 GCA_049664445.1 Gammaproteobacteria bacterium | reverse complement strand
GTCCGACATACCAGCGGCCATCGGCCTTCATCACGACACCCGGACGCGCACTGCCGACACCGGGATCAACTACACACAGGAACACCGTGGCGGGCGGGAATCCGGCACTGTAGGCAGGTAGCAGATAGGCTGCCGCCTGGACGCCATACGGCGTCAGGCCAGAAAACAGGCTGATAACGGGAACGCCCGGCGCCAGCTGCAACAGCCGCGATTGCACCTGCCCTGTATAGGGACCCTCCAGGCCAAAGTCGCTGAACAGGACAATCATATGAAATCAGCCGCCGTCGCCATTAAAAGGGTCGGCTACGCCGCCGTAAGCGACCCCGGTCAAGCGCGCCATTTCGGTCTTGAATGTGGTCAGGTCGTCGCTGGAAAATTCGCTCAGGTTTCGATGCCCGGCGGCCCTCGCCAGCACGGTCATCAATTCCACCGCGGCCCGTAAAAAACGCGCCAGTCGTTGTGCCGCAATGTCCTCGGGTAAACGGGCACGCAGCTGCGGCTTCTGGGTGGCGATCCCGACGGGACAATTATTGGTATGGCAGGCGCGCATGCCCAGACAACCGATGGCCTGCAGGGCTGCATTGGACACCGCGATGCCATCAGCCCCCAGTGCGAGTGCCTTGGCAAAATCGGCAGGGTGCCTGAGTCCGCCGGTGATAAGCAGCGTCACGTCTGCGGCATGACTGCGATCCAGGTGCCGTCGGGCTCGCGCCAGCGCCGGAATGGTGGGCACGGATATATTGTCCCGAAAGATCAGTGGCGCGGCGCCGGTGCCACCACCGCGGCCATCCAGGATGATGTAGTCGACCCCGACCTGCAGCGCCGCATCGATGTCCTTTTCAATGTGTTGTGCTGAAAGCTTGAAGCCCACCGGTATGCCACCGGTTCGCTCGCGCACTTCTGCGGCAAACTCACGGTACTGGTCCAGGCGGGTCCACTCGGGGAAGCGGGCCGGAGAAATGGCGGGTTCGCCTTCGCGCAAACCACGCACCTCGGCAATCTTGCCTGTCACCTTGTCACCGGGCAGGTGGCCGCCGGTGCCGGTTTTTGCGCCCTGCCCGCCCTTGAAATGAAACGCCTGGACCTTTTCGAGCTTGTCCCAGGAGAAGCCGAAGCGTGCCGAGGCGAGTTCATAGAAGTAGCGTGAATTTGCGGCCTGTTCAGCGGGCAGCATGCCGCCCTCGCCCGAGCAAATACCGGTACCCGCCAGTTGCGCACCTTTGGCAAGGGCCACCTTGGCTTCTTCAGACAATGCACCAAAGCTCATGTCGGAGACGAAGATGGGAATGTCCAGATGCAGCGGCTTTTTCGCTCGCGGACCGATAATGAGCTCGGTGCCGACGGCCTCCTCATCCAGCAGTGGCAGCTTGTGCAATTGCGCCACGACAAATTGCAGATCATCCCAGACGGGCAGCTGATCACGTGGCACACCCATGGCGGCAGCGGGCCCGTGATGGCCGACCTTTGACAAGCCCTCATCAGCCAGTTTGCGAATGAATTTTACGTAGGGTTCGTCCCGGGTACCGGTGGGGTCCTGGTAGATACCCTGATAGCTGTCACGTTTGTAGGGCTGCGGATGGCTTATTGCCCATGCGCCAATCTCGTCCTCATCCACCCAGACCTGGCCATCCTCCACCCAGGCATTGAACCGTGGCAGGGTCTCGCTGTGATTGTATTCACTGATGCCGGTATCCAGGCGATAGTCCCAGCCGTGCACACCGCAAATCAGGTTTTCGC
>JBATFE010000115.1:0-1588 GCA_049664445.1 Gammaproteobacteria bacterium | reverse complement strand
CTTCAGGACCGCACCAATCAGCAGGTCCGCAGTGGCCACTTCCCGTTTGATGGCATCCTTATAGGGATACAGCCCGGTAACATTATTGCCAAGCTGACGCATTGCGGCCAGTCGCTCACGGCTCAAGTCAAATACCACGACTTCCGCGCCCAGTGCGGCGGCCATCGCCGCGGCATTGCCACCGGCATTACCGGCCCCGATAACCACCACACGACCGCGTTCCGCACCGGGCAGGCCGCCGAGCAGCAGTCCCTTGCCGCCCTGTGGCCGATGCAGCAGGTTGCTGCCGATCTGTGTTGCCAGTCGACCGGCAATATCACTCATCGGTGCCAGTAGCGGCAATGCCCCGTTATCGGTTTCAACGGTTTCAAATCCGATTGCTGTCAACCCGATGTCCTGCAAGCGGCGTGTGAGCTCAGGGTTGGCCGCAAGGTGCAGGAAACAGAACAGGAGATGCTCTTCACGTAACAGTGTCAGCTCGGCAGCAACGGGTTCCTTGACCTTAACTATCAGTTCTGACTGCTCATAGACTGTTTTCGCATCGGTGGCGATGGTCGCACCAACGGCTTCATAGCGGTCATCCAGATACCCTGAAAGACTTCCGGCGTTATGCTCCACGGTCACGCGATGCCCGGCATGAACCAGATCGCCGCAGGCTTCCGGGCCAAGCGCAATACGCCCTTCCAGTGGTTTTATCTCGCGAGGAATCCCGATATCCATGGTCGCTTTACCCTACTCCCCAAGTTCCGTAACATTCGGCCTTGCTGTCAATCTTACCCATCAGGCTGTTTGGCGCATTCGCCAGTCTGTCCAGGCCAGAGAATTAACCGGAGTCATTATACATGAGCGATATCAAGCACTGCCGTCTTCTTATTCTGGGATCCGGGCCGGCCGGCTATACTGCCGCCATTTATGCCGCCCGCGCAAACATGGATCCGGTACTGATCACAGGTCTGGAGCAAGGTGGCCAGCTGATGACAACTACTGAGGTCGAGAACTGGCCGGGTGGTGGTGAAGGCATGCAGGGCCCGCCATTGATGGAGGACATGCGTCTGCACGCCGAACGCTTTAATACCGAAATCATCTTTGACCATATTCACACCGTTGATTTCAAGACGAAGCCCTATCGGCTGGAAGGCGATTCGGGTGTTTATACCTGTGATGCCCTGATTATTGCCACCGGGGCCTCCGCAATGTACCTGGGGCTGCCATCCGAAGAGGCCTTCAGGGGTAAAGGGGTCTCCGCCTGTGCCACCTGTGACGGTTTTTTCTACAAGCAACAGCCGGTGGCGGTTATTGGCGGTGGTAATACCGCCGTTGAAGAAGCCCTTTACCTGTCCAACATTGCGTCTCATGTGACCGTGGTGCACCGCCGTGACGAGTTGCGTTCCGAGAAAATTCTCCGTGACCGTTTATTCAAGAGAGAAGCCGAAGGCGTGGTAACGATCGAGTGGGACCATGTGCTTGACGAGGTGCTGGGTGATGACAGCGGCGTGACGGGCATGCGCATCAAGAATGTAAAAGACGGGAGCACAAAAGATATCACGCTGCAGGGGGTCTTTATTGCCATTGGTCACCGGCCCAATAC
>JBATFE010000114.1:0-11766 GCA_049664445.1 Gammaproteobacteria bacterium | reverse complement strand
GCCAGTGGAATGAGCCCGGCGCTGAGAAAGGAAATGGTCAGTACCGAGACCAGGGAACTGGATTGCATGATCGTTGTGGTGACCACGCCGAAGGACAGGCTCTTCCAGGTGGCGTCAGTGGTGCGTTGCAGGAAGGTTGCCAGCACACCGCCACTGAAAGATTTGAATCCCTTCTCCAGGGACAGCATGCCGAGGAGGAAAATCGACACACCAGCAGCGATGGTCTTGAAATCAGGACTGATCCAGAAGCCGTAGCCCAGGATCGCGAAGATAGAGAGTATGAGTAAGTTTCTGGTCATTGCGTCACAGGTGTCTCGTGAGTTGCGAAACCGGGTGCCGGTTTGCAGTGGCATTCGCCAAACGGTTGTTGTCGGTAGTTTACCTTTACGGCGCTGCAGGCGTTAGCAGCCGATGGTTGAGCAATCACGCTGACATAACGTCAGCATGAATGCACTATTTAAGTGCACACTGCATCAAATATGGCTGTAGAGGGGCCGCTATTTAATAGTGGCCCTTTTTTTCATGCGCAGGCGATTGGGTTTTGCCCCGACTTCACGGATATATTCATCAAGGCCGGTAATGTGCCGGGAGGCGTTTCATGTTAAAGCGCAGGAAATACCCGCCAGTGTTCAAGCAGGAGGCTGTCTCACTCACAGGGGTTGAAGGCATCACGGTTTTTCACACGGCAAAGGATCCGGGTGTCAGGGAGGCGCAACCGGATGCAGACCGAAGGAACACACGACAGAAAGGATTGCATCTGTAACAATAGTCATTTCGAGCCGAGGCGGGGGAATTAACATGACTGAAAGAAAACTCACTTGCAAGAGCTGCCATTTCTTTGGGTATCTGCCTGGTGAAGAAGAGGGTAAGGGTGCGTTGGGCGGCATGGGCGAATGCCGCCGCAGGGCACCTGTAGCGTATTCACCGCCAATCGGGAAGTCCATCAATGACTGCAGCAAATCCGTAGTCTGGCCGCAACTGCTTGATTCCGAGTGGTGCGGTGAGTACGAACGCCAGCAGGAGAGCTGGTAATCCCCTCATGCGCTGAATTCCAGTTGAAGGTGCGGTTATATCGGGGCCGTTTCAGGCCCTGATTCGGGATTAAACGCACGCATCCGTCTTTGGATATTTCTCCCGTACACTGCGAATTTTCTCATCCAACTCGAGTTGTTTGGCAGGGTTCCCCTGACGCGCCTGGTACGCAGCGTCCAGTTGTTCACCGACACTCGGGTACTCCTTGCGCCTCATGGAGGCATATTTTTCCTCGTGGTGGGTATCCGAGATTTCCCGCAGGGCGGAGTCGATTTCTTTATCGGTAGGCCGGGGTGTGTCGACCAGCCATTCGGCGATATACGGTTCCTGCTCCGGGGAGTCGTGTCTGATGATATAGTCAACGCCCGCTGTGAGATTCGGCTTCAGCATGTGAATGGCACGGCAAAGCGTCCGTGCACGCTCATCGTGCTCGACGAGACCCTGTTGTTGTGCAACCAGCAAGATGGAATCTTTGGTTCTCCGTGAATTCCTCCAGAGAATGTATATAAAGATGCATACAACTGTCAGCACCACAATAACAATGTTGGCGATTCCTTTGTCCATGATGTGTTGTTCCTCAGGTGACTGGATTGCGTATAGTCTAGCAAGGGGCGTTAAACGATGTCCCTGGAGAGGAAACACTACCCCCCTCTTCGAGAAGAATCCAGCTGAAAGCGAAGGTCTGTTTCATCCGGTTACGGGCCCTCTCGCCAGGTCATAAACAACTCCCGGATCAATCACCCGGAATATCATGTCGACGCAGCAGGCAGGCGACCGGACAGGAGAGCCGGTTCTGGGGTCATGGTGCCCGTGTTGCCGGGTGTGCCACACGGACAGACCCGCCGTGCAATTGCTTGCCTTTGCCGGGTTTCCACCACAACGCTGTGCAAAGTCTTTGCAAGAGATTCGGCCTCATATTCATGTGGGTTACTTTGCAACCCCATTAAAATATAGTTACGCACAGTGAGTCGTTATGCGCCAAAAGCAATTACGGGAAATGAGTAAATGACACTAGAGCCAACACCTGCACTCCTGGAGGTTTTATACTGGGTGACGATACTTGCTGTGATTGTCTCTTCAGCTTCCGGTGTACTCAAGGCGGGGTTCAAGCAGTTCGACCTGTTCGGCGTGATTATTATTGCTATTGCCACTGGACTCGGGGGTGGTTCACTGCGTGACATGCTTCTGGATCGGGAAGTATTCTGGATTCGTGACCAAATGTTTTTTATTGCCTCACTCGCCAGTGCCATTAGTGTTTTTATCGCTGCAAGACTGGTCGTGATTTCACAAAAAGTATTCCTGGTCGCAGATGCTGCTGGTCTTGCAACATTCGGTATTGCAGGTACATTGGTTTCACTAATGTTTGAAGCGCCCTGGCTTGTTGCCAGTTTCATGGGTGTGATGACCGGGACCATGGGCGGTGTCTTCCGTGATGTACTGTGCAATGAGCCACCCGTTGTGTTTCTTAGCCCACTCTATGCGACTGTGTCCTGGGGCGGCTCTCTACTCTTCATAGGCCTGCTATATCTTGGCGGGGATATAACCCTGGCTGCTATTATCGCCGGTCTGGGCATATTTATTTCGCGCCTGCTGGCTATTCATTACGACATCAGCCTGCCAAAGTTCCGTTTCAAGTCTTGAGAAGACCAACCTTCCTCTGCCGCCGGGTGGTGACTCCCGGCCGCTGTCGGTTGTACACTCTCGCATGACTGCCAGCAGGCGGGTGTAGTTCAATGGTAGAACTGGAGCTTCCCAAGCTTCAAACGTGGGTTCGATTCCCATCACCCGCTCCAATCCTGCAGGTCCCCATCAATTGATAACCATATAAATATATTCTAATTGTATTATTAGAAATCGTTAATATACTTATCGTGTATCCGGGGAACGATTTCCTGCAAAAGAATATTTAAACCTTAATTACTACAAATACTTGGAGATAAACGATTATGAAAACACTTTCAACTGCATTGTTTGCTGCCACCATCGCCGTGGCTTCTACAGCCGCTTCAGCCTGGGGCTGGGGTAACAACGGTTACAACGATGGCTGGGGTGACGGTTATGGCGACGGCGATTTCGACGGCGATTTCGGCTTCAGCATGCACATGAGTGGTCGTGGTCACGGTCGTGGCTATGGTCGCGGTTACAATGGCTACCGTGGGTATGACGGTTATGGCTATGGTCCTTACGGCTATGCGCCTTATGGCATCGCCCCGGTTCAGCCTGCCGTTGAAATGACTGAAGAACAGCAGCAGGCGATGGCCGAGCAGCAGGCGCAGTACATCGAAAACATGCAGAAAGCACAGCAGCAGGCACAGCAGCAGGCCGCCGAGTTCTATGCCAGCCAGCGTGCACCGATGACCGACATTCGCGCACAGCGGATGGAGCAGCGTGAAGCCCGTATGGCTGAAATGGACGCCCGTATGGAAGAGTTCATGAAGGAGTCCGATGCCCGTGTACCGATGGCTGACACCTTCAGCCAGATGCAGGAACAGCGTGAGGCCCGTATTGCCGAGATGGACGCCCGCAGGGATGAACACATCAAGGCTGCCGATGCCCGTATGCCGATGACAGGTATGCGTGGTCAGAGGATGGAAGAGCGCAATGCACGTATGGCTGAAATGGACGCCCGTATGGAAGAGTTCATCAAGGAATCCGATGCCCGTCGTGCAGAATCCGAAGCCGCTTACAAGGCCCGTCTGCAGGAACGTACCGCCCGCGTCGAGACTGACAAGGGTATATAATTGCGCCTGACTGCTTTTAGCCGGCACTGAACACTGCCGGTGAAGACTGCAAAGGGGTGTGTGGGAAACCACGCACCCCTTTTCTTATGCCTGCCTGTACGTCACTATATACTCCAGGAATCCTGCAGGAATGCCATCCCGGGCACAAAGTGTGTCGAGACGCCGCCCCTGCAGGTATACAGTGGCACGATTAATGGTCATTAAGGATAAACCCATGGGCAAGTTTCTGAAATTCATTCTCTGGCTGGTCATTGTGCTGGTCGCACTGGTTGTTATTGCTGCCGTGGTGCTGCCCATGGTGGTCGATCCCAACGATTACAAGGCGGAAATCGCCACGGCTGTTGAAAAGCAGACGGGACGAACGCTGACCATTGATGGCGACATTGCGCTTTCCGTGTTCCCCTGGCTGGGACTCGATATCGGGCCGACGCAGTTCAGTAATGCGGCCGGTTTTGACGAGCCGGCGATGGCGCGCATGGAGGCCGTCCAGGTCAGGGTCAAGCTGTTGCCGCTGCTGAAAAAGCAACTGGAAGTCGACAAGATCCGCCTGTCCGGGCTGCAATTGTATCTCGCAAAGAACAAGCAGGGCCTGACAAACTGGGCAGATCTCACCGCGACTGCAGAGGAGCCAGCGGATAAAGCCGCCACAGAGACCGCTGACGGCGCTGCAGCCGGTGGGCTCGAGCGCCTGGCCATCGGCGGGATTGAGCTCACCGGGGCGTCGATCCACTGGGATGACCGGACCAGCGATAGCCGTTATGAAGTGAATGAGCTGTCACTGACCACCGGTGCCATCGAACCCGGTGAGGCCTTTGATCTGGATCTGCAGTTGCAGTTGCTGTCAACGCAGCCGGCAATCAAAACCGGCGTGTCTTTAAGCGGTGAACTGTTGATTGCCACGGATCTGGACGCGCTTACCATCAGCGGCGCCAAACTGCTGGTGGACGCGCAGGGCGACAGTTTGCCGGCCGGTCAGATGAAGGTCGCGCTGACGACCGACATCTCACTGGGGCTGGCGGCGCAGACCCTGTTGTTGCCCAATATCGTGCTGGAGACGCTGGGGCTGCAGATCAACGCTTCCGTGACCGGCGCCGACATCAGTAGCGATGCGCCGCGTTTCAACGGCACTTTGGCGATTGCGGAATTCGTACCGCGCAAGGTGTTGCAGGCACTTGGTGAGGCGGCGCCCGTGACCGCAGATGACAGTGTGCTGCGCAAGGCGGATGCGAACCTGGCCTGGGAGGCCTCGCTGCAGCACTTTGCAGCCACTGCGCTGACCGCTCACCTGGACGATACGACGCTCAACGGGAACCTCAAGGTGCAGTCCTTTGATGCCCCGGCCATCAGCTTCGCGTTGCTGCTGGATCAGATCGATATCGACCGCTATTTACCGCCGGCATCCAGCCAGCAGGGTGCTGCCAAAGGTGCTGCAGGGGACGAGACGGCAGCTTCATCAGGCAAGGGTGCAGGAAAGCCTGCTGCCAGGTCAGAGGCTCTGCCGCTGGAACCCTTGCGCAAACTGAACCTCAACGGCGAACTGCGCATGGCGCAGCTGAAGGCCTTCAACCTGCGTTCCCGTGATGTCCTGGTGCAGATCAGGGCGAAGGACGGCGTCCTGAATATCAGTCCCCTGACGGCGCAGTTATACGAAGGCGGAATCAACATGGACCTGAAGCTTGATGCCCGCAAGGACACACTGCGGTTTTCCGTGAAGGAATCACTCACCGCTGTGCAGGCCGGCCCGCTGCTCAAGGATCTGACGGGGGATGACAAGTTGCTGGGTACCGCTGAGGTCAAGGCCAGTCTGGAGGGTGCGGGTAACAACGTCGATGAAATCCTCAACACCCTGACGGGTAACGCAGGATTTTCGTTCACCGACGGCGCCATCAAGGGTGTGAATATTGCGGCGCTGATTCGCAAGGCGCAGGCCACGCTCAAGGGACAGCCGGCGCCAAAGCAGGAGCAGCCCAATCAAACTGACTTCGCCTTGATGCGCGGTACAGCGACGGTGACAAACGGCCTCGTTAAAAATGATGACCTGATCATGCAATCTCCGTTGCTGCGCATCGCCGGCGCCGGCGAGGTCAGCCTGCCGCAGGAAACCGTTGACTACACCCTGACCACCAAGTTTGTCGGTTCCCTCGAAGGGCAGGGAGGCAAGGGCGATCAAGAGCTCAAGGGATTGTCTGTACCGGTACATGTCGGCGGCACGTTCAGCAAGCTCACCTATGTACCGGATCTGGGCGCGGTCGCCAAGGATGCGGCCAAGGCAGAGGTCGACAAACGGGTGCAGAAAGAGAAGAAGAAACTGGAGAAGAAACTCGGTACTGAACTCCCTGATTCCTTGCTGAAAGGCCTGTTCGACAAATAAGCTTGTCAAGCTGATAACAACCGGATGCCGAGCCAGATCAAGCTGAGTAGCGATTGTTTTCCCAATGGCCACGGAATCCACGGAAGAACACGGAAAGATAAGTTCATTAAAAGAAATTATTTGCTGTTCTTGCGTGGATTCCGTGGCCAAAAGACCTGTCATTTCCGGGTAGCGCTGCTGCTAAGCCGCATTTCGGATTCGTTATTTATACCCATGCGCATGCGCCTCATCGTTATGTTGCTGCTGCTGCCGCCTGCTGCACTGGCCGGCGAGATTCTGGCCTCCAGTGTCAACCATGAAGGGGCTGTCTACAGCCTGTCTGTCACGGCAAGAATCGATGCGCCGCTCGACACGGTGTACCGGTCGATCACTGACTTTGAGAACCTTGCCGCGATCAATCCCGCTATCGAAGAGAGCCAGCTGCTGGCAACACCGGCAGCAGACACGCAGCGTGTTCGCAGTGTGATCAGGGTGTGCATACTGATGTTCTGCAAGCGCGTGGAGCAGGTACAGGAGGTGACCTTGATGGAGGGTTATGCCATCACGGCCGTGATTTTGCCGCAGGGCGGTGATTTTCGCAGTGGCGTTGCGCACTGGCAGCTGACGGCCAGCGGCGCCGCTACGGAAATGTTGTTCACCAATAGCTTCGAGCCGGATTTCTGGGTGCCGCCCGTGATTGGACCCTGGATGATCAAGCGCAAGCTGACGCAGGAAGTCGCTGCGACGGCCATGTACATCGAGGTGCAAGAGCATGAGCCGCAGTAGTACCGACATGTGCTTCAGTGATCGTGTGCTGGACTGGTATGCGCGGCATGGACGCAAGGACCTGCCCTGGCAGGTGCGGCCGACCCCCTACCGTGTGTGGGTGTCCGAAATCATGCTGCAGCAAACCCAGGTCGCGACCGTGATCCCCTATTTCGAGCGTTTCATGCAGTGCTTCCCCGACATAGACACCCTGGCACGGGCCGGGCAGGACCAGGTGCTGCATCACTGGTCGGGCCTCGGCTACTATGCGCGGGCCCGGCACCTGCACGCAGCGGCGAAGCAGGTGCTTGAGCGGCACAACGGCCGTTTCCCCGAGGTGTTCGACGAGGTGGCCGCGCTGCCGGGTGTGGGACGATCAACGGCCGGTGCCATACTCGCGCTCGCCTGCGGGCAATCACACCCGATCCTGGATGGCAATGTAAAGCGGGTACTGGCCCGTTATCACGCGCTGCCGGGATGGCCCGGGCAGGCACCGATACAGCGGCAGTTATGGGCACTGGCCGAACAACATACGCCGGCACACGCAAGTGCCGCCTACACACAGGCCATCATGGACATCGGCGCCACCGTGTGCAGTCGCGCCCGCCCACAGTGTGGTGACTGTCCGCTGCATGACGGCTGTGCGGCGCGGGCCGCTGGGCGGCAAGGCGAGTATCCGTCGCCACGACCCAAAAAGGCCCTGCCTGTGCGTTCGGTGTACATGCTGTTACTGTATAACGAGGCAGCCGAGGTGCTGCTGGAGAAGCGGCCGCCGGCCGGTATCTGGGGTGGCCTGTGGAGTTTTCCGGAGTTGCGCGCAGAGGATGATGGGCCGGACGACTGGTGCCGGAACACGCTGGGCATCACGGCAGCCGGGCTCGATCGCTGGCCCGTCTTACGGCATAGCTTCAGCCATTTCCACCTCGATATTACGCCACTACTGCTGCTGGCGAATGATGCGTCGAACAGTGTAATGGAAGACAAGGGGCTGCTTTGGTATAACCCGACAGGGACCGAGCAGCGTGGACTGGCGGCGCCGGTGCAGGCGCTGCTGCGGCGATTGACAAAGCATTTACAACAGCGAGAACAACATGACACGAATGGTACATTGCGTAAAACTGGATAAAGAGGCCGAAGGCCTGGACGCGCCGACCTATCCCGGCGAACTGGGGCAACGCATCTTCGAGGGCGCCTCCAAAGAGGCGTGGCAGTTGTGGTTAAAACACCAGACCATCCTGATCAATGAGCACCGCCTCTCGCCCATCGATCCCGAGTCACGCAAGTTTCTCGAGACGGAAATGGAGAAGTTCTTTTTCGGCGGTGGTTCCGCGATGCCGGGTGGCTTTGTGTCCCCCGACCAACTGAAATAGTCGGTGCTGTAATATACGCTTGTAATTATCCTGTAGGAGCGCCGTCACCGGCGCGATTATCGCGGCGAGACGTCGCTCCTACGAGTTGCTTTTTTAACAACAATCGTTCGGGGTTTCGTACATGAAAGGCATCATCCTTGCCGGTGGCAGTGGCACACGGCTGTATCCGTTGACGCTCACGGTCAGCAAGCAGCTGATGCCGGTGTACGACAAGCCGCTGATCTACTATCCATTGTCGACCCTGATGCTGGCGGGGATCCGCGAGATCCTGCTGATCTCCACCCCGCAGGACCTGCCGAATTTCAGGCAACTGCTGGGCGATGGCAGCCAGCTGGGGTTGTCCATCGAGTATGCCGAGCAGCCCACGCCGGGCGGGCTGGCCGAGGCCTTCATCATCGGTCGCGACTTTCTCGCCGGACAGCCGGCCTGCCTGATCCTCGGGGACAACATCTTTTACGGCCACGGCATGGCGACCAGCCTGCAGCAGGCCGCGACTCTGACCAGGGGGGCGACCGTATTTGCATACCGGGTGCGCGATCCCGAACGTTACGGCGTGGTGGAATTCAATGCGCAGGGGCAGGCGGTGAGCATCGAGGAGAAACCGTCACAGCCGAAATCGCGGTACGCCCTCACCGGCCTGTATTTTTATGATGCCGGGGTGGTGGATATCGCGGCCGGCCTGTCGCCGTCAGCACGCGGTGAACTGGAAATCACCGATGTGAACAAAACTTACCTGCAACGACAGGCGCTCACTGTAGAACGGCTGGGGCGTGGCACTGCGTGGCTGGATACCGGTACCCATGAAGCGCTGCTGCAAGCGGCGACGTATATCGAGACGATCGAGCAACGCCAGGGCCTGAAGATCGCCTGTATCGAGGAGATCGCCTACCGCATGCACTACATCGACGCACAGCAGCTGCAACAGCTGGCAGAGCCGATGTCAAACAACAGTTATGGCAGTTACCTGCTGGATATCCTGAGAGAAGGCCAGGGGCAGATATGAACGTTACACCCACTGACCACCCGGATGTGTTGCTGATCGAGCCGGACGTGTTCGGCGATGCGCGCGGTTTTTTCATGGAGACCTTTCACGCGGAGAAATTCGCGGCAGCGGGCTTGCCGACACATTTCCTGCAGGACAACCATTCGCACTCGGTACGCGGTGTGCTGCGCGGCCTGCATTACCAGCTGCAGCACCCGCAGGGGAAACTGGTGCGGGTGGTGAACGGGGACGTGCTGGATGTGGCGGTTGATATACGCCAGGGTTCGCCCCGCTTCGGCCAGTGGGTAGCGGTACGGTTATCGGCAGAAAACCGGCGACAGCTCTATGTGCCGCCGGGATTTGCACACGGCTATTGCACCCTGAGCGAAGAGGCGGATTTCCTCTATAAATGTACCAACGTCTATACACCCGCTGATGAATACGGCATTGCCTGGGATGATCCCACGCTTGCCATTGAATGGCCGCCGGTCGAATACCTGCTGTCTGACAAGGACCTGAAAAATCCGTTGCTGAGCGAGAGTGACCGACTGCCGGTGTACCAGGCGGGTTGATGAAAATTCTGGTAACGGGCGTCAGCGGACAGCTGGGTAGTGAAGTGGTTGAAAGGTTCCGGCAACTGGGTCACGCGGTGGTTGCCGCCGACCGTCGCATGCTGGATCTTTTGCAGCCCGGGCAGGCGGCGGCCGTGATTGGCGCGCAACAGCCGGACTGGGTGATCAATTGTGCCGCCTATACGCAGGTGGACAAGGCCGAGAGCGAACCCGAACAGGCCTTCATCATCAACCGTGATACGCCGGCGCAACTGGCTCGGGCCGTGGCCGCGTATGGCGGCCGGCTGCTGCAGCTGTCGACGGACTTTGTTTTTGATGGCACGCAGACGCGTCCCTATGTGGAAGACGATGCAACGAATCCGCTCGGTGTCTACGGCCGCAGCAAGCTGGAAGGAGAGCAGGCGGTACAACGCGAGCTGCCGGAGGCCGTGATACTGCGTACTGCCTGGGTCTATGGTGTCCATGGCCACAACTTTGTGAAGACCATGTTGCGCCTGGCAATTGCGGGCAAGCCGTTACGGGTCGTCAGTGACCAGCGCGGATCACCGACCTGGACCAGCGATATCGTTGCGGCGATTGTGGCACTGGTCGATCAGCAAGCCAGTGGTGTGTTCCATTTTACCGCGGCCGGTGAGACCAGCTGGCATGGCTTTGCCAGCGCCATACTTGAAGAGGCGGCAAGCGCCGGATTCACGATTAAAACAAACAACGTTGAGCCGATAGCCACCAGCGAGTATCCCACGCCTGCCACGCGGCCGGCGTACTCGGTATTAAATACAGACAAGATCAGTGCCTGCCTGCCGTTTACTATCCCCGCGTGGCGTGACAGCCTGACGAACATGCTACAGGAGTACGCGACATGCGCAGACTGCTAGTAACCGGCGGTGCAGGATTCATCGGTTCCAACTTTATTCGTTACTGGATCGAACGGCACCCCGAAGACCGCGTCGTCAACCTCGACGTGCTGACCTATGCCGGCAACCTCGAGAACCTGGCGGAGGTCGAGGCCGCACCTGCCTATCGTTTCGTGCGCGGGGATATTACCGACCGGGCGTTTGTGAAGCAGTTGATGGAAGACGAGCAGATCGACACAGTGGTCAATTTTGCAGCAGAGTCGCACGTCGACCGTTCCATCCTCGGGCCTGATGCCTTTATCACCACCAATATACTGGGCACGTTTTCGCTGCTGGAGGCCGCCCGCACACTGTGGGATGACGGCAACGCTACGCGGCGTTTCCTGCACGTATCGACCGATGAGGTGTACGGCAGCCTCGACCAGGATGAACCACCGTTTGACGAGCGCCATGCCTATGCACCGAACAGCCCGTACTCGGCCTCCAAGGCCTCGTCCGATCACCTCGTGCGTGCCTACTACCAGACCTATGGCCTGCCGGTGTTGACCACGAACTGTTCCAATAACTATGGTCCCTACCAGTTTCCCGAAAAACTGATCCCGCTGACCATCCTGAATGCACTGGAAGGCAAGCAGATCCCGGTGTATGGCGATGGCAGGAACATCCGCGACTGGTTGTATGTAGAGGACCACTGCAGCGGCATCGAGGCGGTGCTGCAGGGCGGGACACCCGGCGAGGTCTACAACATCGGCGGCATCAACGAGTGGTACAACATCGATATCGTCAAGCTGATCTGTGAACGACTCGATGAGATCCAGCCCGCTGCCACTTCATATAAAGAACAGATCACATTTGTCACCGACAGGCCCGGTCACGACCGGCGCTACGCCATTGATGCCGGTCGTATGCAAACCGAACTGGGCTGGTCGCCACAGCATGATTTCCCGTCCGGGATCGAGAGCACCCTCCAGTGGTACCTGGCCCACCGTGACTGGTGCGATCGGGTGCGCAGCGGTGAATACCGCGATTACTATGTCCAGCAATACGGCGAGTCCGCAAATTCCTGATTTTTATACCCCTCTAGCCCTAAAATTCTGCCA
>JBATFE010000113.1:0-2531 GCA_049664445.1 Gammaproteobacteria bacterium | reverse complement strand
GCAGTATAATGACAACATCGTGCTTGCCTCGGCCGCCTATAATGCGGGCCCCCACCGGGTGAAGCGCTGGCTGCCCGATGATGAGGAAAAGCCGGCCGCGCGCTGGATTGCGATGGTGCCGTTCAATTAAACGCGCAACTACATTCAACGCATACTGGCCTACATGGCCATCTACGACTGGCGCCTGGAGCAACCGGCCACGCCCATCAATAAACATATGCCCGACATTTTACCCAACGACGCTTACAAGGCCTACGACAAGTAGGCACGTACGCGCCAGCAACGACAGGAAAACACATGCATCAAAAAACCATCTGCCTGCTCGGTGGCACCGGCTTTGTCGGCCAGCACCTGGCACACAAACTGACACAGCAGGGATACCGGGTTCGCGTGCTGACACGCCGGCGTGAACGTCATCGCGGCCTGATCGTCAACCACGCCGTCACACTCATCGAAACCGATATACATGATGCCGATGCACTGCATCTGCAGTTTAAAGATGTCGATGTTGCCATCAATCTGGTCGGTATTCTCAACGAAAGTGACCGCAAGGGTGCCGGCTTCAGACGGGCGCACGTCGAGTTACCGGAAAAGATCGTCGAAGCCGCGCTCGCCACAGGGGTCAGGCGCCTGTTGCACATGAGCGCACTGAATGCCGACGCCGGCGAGCAACACAGTCTCTACCTAAAGACCAAGGGCGAGGGCGAGGACCTGGTGCATGCAGCCGCTGCCAGCGGACTGGTCGTTACCAGCTTCCGGCCGTCGGTGATCTTCGGTGCCGGTGACAGCTTTTTTAACCGCTTCGCTGCCCTGTTGAAACTGTCACGACCGGTGTTTCCACTCGCTTGCCCGGACAGCCGCTTTGCGCCGGTGTATGTCAACGATGTCGCCGAGGCCATGTGCCGTTCACTGGATGAAGCGACCGGCGGCGAGCGACTGCAGCTCTGCGGGCCGCAAGACTACACCCTGAAGGAACTCGTCATCTACACGCGCGAACAACTCGGACTGCGTTGCATGATTGCGGGACTGGGCGACGGACTGTCGCGGCTGCAGGCGAGAATCCTCGGGAGCCTGCCGGGCAAGCCGTTTTCACTGGACAATTACTACTCGCTGCAACAGGACAGTGTCTGTTCGGATAACGCCTTGCCGACCCTGGGCATCACGCCGACGCCGATTGCCGCGGTGGTACCGGGCTACCTCGCCAACCGCACGACACGTGGTCACTACGACACCTTTCGTCGCCAGTCCCGGCGTCAACAGGTCCGATAAGCCTTACAGTAATGGAAATCTACCTGGTCGGCGGGGCCGTACGGGACAAGCGACTCGGCCTGCCGGTGCAGGAACGCGACTGGGTGGTGGTCGGCGCCACGCCGCAGCAGATGCTTGAGCTGGGTTATCAACCGGTCGGCAAGGATTTCCCGGTGTTCCTGCACCCGCAGACAAAAGAGGAATACGCACTGGCACGCACCGAGCGTAAAACGGGTCACGGCTATACCGGCTTTGAAACCTGTGCAGACCCCGGCATCACGCTTGAGGAAGACCTGCGGCGGCGCGACCTCACCATTAATGCCATGGCCGAAACCACCGGGGGTGAACTGATCGACCCCTACAACGGCATGGATGACCTTAATAACGGCGTGTTGCGGCATGTCTCGCCCGCCTTCGCGGAGGACCCGGTGCGTATCCTGCGCACCGCCCGTCTTGCTGCCCGCTTTGCACAGTGGGGATTCCATGTGGCGCACACGACCAATACCCTGATGCGCCGTATGGTGGAGAACGGTGAGGCTGACCACCTGGTGGCGGAACGCGTCTGGGCGGAACTGGTGAAGGCGCTGGACACGCAGACGCCCGCACGTTTCTTCAAGGTGCTGGCCGCTTGTGGTGCACTGGGTGTGCTGTTCCCCGAACTCGCGGCAGCAGACAACAGTGACCCGGAAAACAGTCATGCAGGGGAGACTCGCGCGCTGCCGGTTTTGCAACAGGCCGTCATCCCGGGTAGCAACACCGCTATCCGCTTCGCCGCACTGGCCTGTGACATGGACAACCTGCACCCCGATGGCAGCGGCGCTGCAGCGCTGGCATCACTGTGCGAGCGCTTCAGGGTGCCGAATGCCTGCCGTGATCTTGCACGACTGGCCGTGGAGCAGCGACGCCGGCTACAGGCCGCAACGCGGTTGTCTGCCGAGGCACTTCTGGAGCTGTTGAACAGTGTTGATGCCTTCCGCCGTCCAGCACGTTTCAGTGAACTGCTGGAGGTCTGCGCCGCCGATGCTGCAGCCGCTCAATGCGAGTGCAACAGCGATTACCTGATGCGGGCACTGGCTGCCGCGCGGTCTGTCAGCGCAGATGACCTGCAGCAGCAGGGATTAAACGGAAAGGAAATCGGCAAGGCCATACAGCAACGGCGCATCGAGGCTATCGAGCGCCTTTCACAACCTGCAATACGGTAGGGTCGAATTCATTCGACCAGGCAGGTGGCCGAATGAATTCGGCCCTACGCGATGATAAGCGGCATCAATAAAACAGCAGCA
>JBATFE010000112.1:0-9677 GCA_049664445.1 Gammaproteobacteria bacterium | reverse complement strand
CATACAGATCGCTGAATGCCGGCTCCTGTTGCAACGCCTTGTCCAGCGTAATGCCGATTTCAAACGGGATCAGCTTGGCGATGCGGTCGACAAAACCGTAAGGATGTCCGAGTACGCGACCCACATCGCGCACCACGGCCTTGGCAGCCATCGAGCCATAGGTAATGATCTGCGACACCCGGTCGCGCCCATAGTGCTCAGC
Source organism: Gammaproteobacteria bacterium (assembly GCA_049664445.1). Taxonomy (GTDB): domain Bacteria; phylum Pseudomonadota; class Gammaproteobacteria; order UBA9214; family UBA9214; genus UBA9214. The sequence continues at coordinate 9,475 of JBATFE010000112.1, read as the reverse complement.
CACATAATCGATGACGCGATCACGGCCTTCCATGCAGAAGTCCACATCAAAATCCGGCATGGACACGCGTTCCGGGTTGAGAAACCGTTCGAACAGCAGGTCATAGCGAATCGGGTCGAGATCGGTAATGGTCAAGGCATAGGCAACCAGCGAACCGGCACCGGAGCCGCGACCCGGACCAACCGGTATCCCGTTTGCCTTCGCCCAGCGGATAAAATCTGCAACAATCAGGAAGTAGCCGGGGAAACCCATCTCCAGTATGACATTGATCTCGTGTTCCAGACGTTGACAGTAGTTTTCACGCTCGCGCCCGAGAGCCGCCGCATCGGCAGCAAAGATCTGCCGGAAACGCTGTTGCAACCCTTCCTCTGCCAGCTTCCTGAAATAGCCGGCCATGTCCATGCCGGCAGGCACCGGAAAATCGGGCAGGTAATTTTTGCCCAGTTCCAGCTCGATATTGCAGCGGCATGCGATCTCGACACTGTTCTCCAGCGCCTCGGGAATATCATGAAACAGCGCCTGCATTTCTTCAGGACTGCGCAAGTACTGCTGATTTGTAAACTCCCTGGAACGGCGCGGATCATCCAGCGTGCGGCCTTCATTAATGCAGACTCGCGCCTCATGTGCTTCGAAGTCGGAGGCTTTCAGAAAGTGCACATCATTTGTAGCGACCACCGGCACCTGTGCAGTGGTGGCAAGGTCAATGGCCTTGTGCAGGTAGTTCTCATCGCCCGGGCGCCCGGTGCGCTGCAACTCGAGATAGAAACTGTCGGGAAACAGTCGTTGCCAGCGCTGCAGCAATTCACCCGCCAGCGCCGTCTTGTTAGCCAGCAGCGCCTGACCAATATCACCGGCGGTACCCCCTGAAAGCGCGATCAGGCCGGAAGAATGTCCTTCCAGCCAGTCAAGCTCCAGCACAGGTATGCCACGATGCTGGCCTTGCGTGTAGGTGCGCGACACCAGGCGCGTCAGATTCAGATAGCCGGCACGCGATTTACACAGCAGCACCAGGCGCGTTGGCGACGAGCGGCTGCTGTTATCCGCCACCCACAGATCGACACCGACAACGGGCTTGACGCCCGCTGCCATGGCGGCACGATAAAACTTCACCATGGAGAACAGGTTGCACTGGTCAGTGACCGCCACGGCAGGCATGCCGGCTGCAGCAACGCTCTTGACGAGGGGCTTGACGCGCACGGTGCCATTTACCAGTGAATACTCGGTATGGACGTGCAGATGAACAAAGGCTGGTTGCATAGAAAAAGTTTCCGGGTTTATCAGGCTGGATTCAAGCCTCTCCAAACTCCTCACTGTTACATTATAAATATCTCTTATCTATCTGTTAGTAAATTACTTTTTATCTTTATTTCTGTGTCGCACGCGAGCTGCTGAGCCACCCGCCCGGCACCGGGGCAGGCGCATTCGCAGCGGCCACGCCATGGAGGCAGGCCGGCCTGTGAATACTGCCTGTACCGCCGGTTAAATTACAGGGTCCGGGTGACGATATATCGACTACCTCAAGTGAATTTCCCGGGATAAAACATGCGGCAGGTTATCAGTGACCAGAATACTTCCATTCTTGACAAGGAGGAGTTAAAGGGCTTTTCACGCAGCATGGCCGAACTGCAGTGGCTGTTACTGATCCTCGTCATACTGTATTTTTTCATACCCACCCGTCCAATTATCGACGTCGACAGCCTGATTATCACCATGGTCAGCTACTCGGTGTTCGTGTTGCTGTTTCGTTACATGAATTTCCAGTCTCGCGAGACCCGCCTGAAACTCGCCGTTGAAACCTGGGCCATGATCGCCTTCATCAGTATGGTGTTATCGTATACCGGACTGGTGGATAGCCCGTTGCTGAATCTCTACCTGCTGGTCATCATCGCCTGCGCCATCACCCTCGGGAAAGTCATGACACTGCTCGAGGTCATGCTGATCGCCTGCTGCTACCTCTATATGGGTTACCAGTCTTATTCAAGCGGCGTGTTTGCAGCGGAAACCTTCACCATGTTGATGGCAAAGTTCTCGCCCTTCCTGCTGGTCGCCTATGTCACATCCATGCTGGCCTCCGACATCCTGCATGCAAAGCAGCGCATCACCCTGTTGTCACAAACCGATGACCTGACCGGCCTGCTGAATATGCGGGCCTTTAATAACCTGCTGGAAAAGGAAATCGCCCGGGTAACACGCTACTCGCAACCGTTTACCATCGTCATGATCGATGTTGACGGTCTCAAAGCCGTTAACGACCAATACGGTCACACAACCGGCAGCCGCCTGATCAAGACCATCGCCCATTCAATCAACCAGAGCATCAGGAACACGGACGTACTGGCACGTTTCGGTGGTGACGAGTTTGTGGTACTGATGACGCATACCAGCACGGAACATGCACGCATGGCGGCAGAGCGTATCCGCGCCGCCATTCACAACACCGCTTTCGACACGAATGGCAAGCGCATCGCCACCACCGTCAGCATCGGCATCGCCAGTTTCCCCGACGGTGTCAGGGAAGCAGCCGAGGTACTCGACAAGGCGGATATTGCACTCTACAAGAGCAAGCAAACCGGCCGCGACCGGGTAACCTACTACGACGAGGAACTGGAAGCAGTGCCTGTCTACGCCTGAGTCACCTGATCCTGTCCAGCAACTTCCTGACCGGTGCATAGGAACGCCGGTGCACGGGTGTCACACCCAGCAGTTGCAGCGCCTCGATATGTAGCTTGCTCGGATAGCCCTTGTGTTGTGCAAGCCCGTAACCCGGGTACATTTCATCCAGCGCCTGCATTTCCCGGTCGCGTGTCACCTTGGCCACGATAGAGGCTGCACTGATTGCCGCAACGCGGCTGTCACCCTTGATGATTGCCCGTGCCGGGCAGGCAAGTTGCGGACAGCGGTTACCATCTATCAGGGCATGTTCAGCCGTGGGCTGCAATGCATTGACTGCACGCTGCATCGCCAGCATGGTTGCCTGCAGGATATTGATCGTGTCGATTTCCTCAACCGAGGCATACGCGACAGACCACGCCAGCGCCTTTTCCTGTATTTCATCAAACAGCACTTCACGACGCGACGCGCTCAAACGCTTGGAATCCTGCAAGCCATCAATCGGGTTATTCGCATCCAGAATGACAGCGCCCGCAACCACCGGTCCGGCCAGCGGTCCCCTGCCCGCCTCGTCAACACCGGCGACGCGCCCCGCGGGAATCAGCAGTTCATCCTGCCTGTGTGCTTGCCGCTCATTCATGGTCACGCCCTGCCAGTTCCAGCACGGCATTCGCAGCGAGCCGGTTTGCATCGCGCCGCAGGTCATCGTGTATTGCAGAGAAAATTCCGGCCAGCTCCTGCGCACGTTGCGGGTTCTCGATCAATGCAAGCACCTCGCTACCGAGTGCTTCCGCTGTCACCTCATCCTGGATCAGTTCTTTCACCAGGGGCCGGCCGGCCAGCAGGTTGGGCAGCGAATAGTAGCTGGATTTCACCAGCAGCCTGGCGATCCGGTAGGTCAACGGAGACAGCCGGTAGGCCACCACCATGGGGCGCTTCAGCAGCATGCATTCCAGCGTCGCGGTACCGGATGCCAGCATCACGGCATTCGCTGCCGCCATGGCTTCCAGTCCCTGCCCGCTGAGCAGCGTAACAGGCAGGCGGGTTGCTATTGTTGACAGGACCTCGTCAAAGGCCTGTCGGCATTCATAATTGGCCAGCGCTATGACAAAATGCAGGTCATCACGGCGCTGGTAACACCAGACAGCGGCATTCAGCAGGTCCGCCGCCATGCGTTTTACCTCGCCGACACGGCTGCCGGGAAGCAGCGCAACCACCGGACCGTTATGCTCCAGCGCTATTTGCCGACGCGCCTGTGCCTGATCCACTTCATCAGCAATCAGGTCTGCCAGCGGATGTCCGACACAGCGTGCCGGTACCTGCTGCTGTGCATAGAAACGCTCCTCAAAAGGAAACAGGGTCAGCATGCAATCCACACTCGCGGCAATCTTGCGTACCCGGTATTTTCGCCAGGCCCAGACGGACGGGCTGACATAATGCAGGGTTCGGATGCCTGCGTGTTTCAAGGCATGTTCCAGTCCGAGATTAAAATCAGGTGCATCGACACCAATGAAAATATCGGGCGGGTTGTCAAGCAAATGGCGACGCAGCTGCCGGCGTATGGACAGCAAGCGCGGCAGGTGTTTCACCACCTCGACCAGCCCCATGACAGACAGTTCCTGCATCGGAAACAGGCTGTGACAACCGGCCTCCTGCATGCGTGGCCCGGCAATGCCTTCAAACACGGTGTCCGGCAACTGTTCACGAATGGCCTTGATAAGGCCGGCCGCGAGATTGTCGCCGGAGGCCTCGCCGGCAACGATAGCGACGCGGAGCGGGTGAGAGCGCACGGACATAGTGGAAAACCGCCGGACCGTGTCTAGCGGACTATGCCGCGTGAGCGGGTTTCAAGAAAGGAAACCAGCACCTCCAGCTCGGCACACTCATCCACCCTGCCCTTCAGTTCCGCTATCGCATCCTGCAGGGAAAGGTTTTCTCGATAGAGCGTCTTGTAGGCCCGCTTCAGTACCTTGCGTACCGCTTCAGGGAAACCGCGTCGCCGCAGCCCCTCCATGTTGAGTCCATGCGGCTGTGCAGGACTGCCGCCAACCGTGACGTAGGGCGGCACATCCATGCTGATACCCGACCCATAAGCGGTCAGTGAATGGGCACCCAGTGAACAGAACTGGTATACCAGGGTAAAGCCACCGAGAATGACATAATCACCTACAGTGACATGTCCGGCCAGCGAGGCATTGTTGGCGAAGATGGTATGGCTGCCGACCTGGCAGTCATGCGCGATATGAACGTAGGCCATTATCCAGTTATCATCGCCCAGCCGTGTCACACCTTCATCCTGCGCAGTGCCGCGATTAATGGTGACAAATTCGCGAATGCTATTGCCATCACCGATTTCCAGACGAGTCGGCTCACCCTGGTATTTCTTGTCCTGCGGGTCCTCACCGATCGAGGCAAACTGGTAGACCGTGTTGTTCCGGCCAATGCGGGTGTGACCCTTGATGACGACATGCGGACCGATGCGTGTCCCGGCATCAATGCTTACGTTTGCCCCGATCACCGAGTAGGGGCCGATACTGACATCGTCTGCAATCACTGCCCCCGGGTCTATAATCGCCGTTGCGTCGATCAAGTGTTGATATCCTGTTCGGTACACATAATCTCGGCCGATGCCACTACCTTGCCGTCGACCCTGGCCTCGCAGGCGAACACCCAGATACCGCGCTTGGCACGCAACAGGTCGGCACGGAGGAAGAGTTGGTCACCCGGTTCAACCGGCTTCTTGAAGCGGGCCTTGTCGATACCAACCAGGAAATACAGACTCTCGCGTTTCGCACCCCGCTCCACCGTGCGGAACGCCAGCAGACCGGTGGCCTGTGCCATCGCTTCCAGTATCAGCACACCCGGCATCACCGGGCGCTCCGGGAAATGCCCCAGAAAGTACGGCTCGTTACAGGTGACATTCTTGTAGCCTGTCAGCGATTCTCCGGCCTTGAACTCCGTGACCCTGTCTATCAGCAAGAAAGGGTAACGGTGCGGCAGATGTTGCATTATTTTTTGAATATCCATGTTCGCTCGTTGTTGTCGTGAGGTATCTGCCAGACGCCGGGCACCCGCTGAAGCGTGCTATTTATTTTCCTGCTGTTTTTCAGTTGTAAACTTTCTTTCCAGGGAATGGACCTTGCGTGCCAGCTTGTCCAGTTGCCTGAAGCGGGCATAATTCCTGTTCCAGGCATCATTCTCCTGGGCCGGCACCCCTGATGAGTAAACACCCGGTCTGGTGATGGATTTCGTCACCATTGTCATACCGGTAATGATGACATGATCGGCAATCTCAAGATGCCCGACAATTCCGGAACCGCCACCGATCATGCAGTATTTTCCTATTCTGGCACTGCCCGAGATACCGACACACCCTGCGATAGCCGTATGCGCGCCAATATGAACATTATGCGCTACCTGTATCTGATTATCGAGCCTGACGCCGTCCTCGAGCACGGTATCCTCCAGTGCGCCACGATCGATGGTGGTGTTGGCACCGATGTCGACATCATCACCAATCCTGACGCTGCCGAGTTGCGGCACATTCAGCCAGCGGCCGCTTTCATTTGCCAGCCCGAATCCATCACTGCCAATGACTGCACCGGCTGCAATCCTGACGCGTTCACCGATCGTGACCGCGTGATAGATCACCACATTGGCAGCCAGGCTGCTGTCGGCCCCGATAACACTGTCAGCACCGATAAAACAGCCAGCCGCCAGTTGCACACCGGCATTAATCACTGCCCCTTTTTCAATGACACAGTGGGGACCGACCCAGGCACTCGCGGCGACGCTGCATTCTGCATCGAGGCTGGCGCTGGCATGTATCCCCTGCCTGGCAGGCGCGGGCGGTGAAATCAGGGCAGCGACGCGCGCGTAGACCGAGTAGGGATTGGATGCAACGATGGCAGCCGCCGGGTAAGTGGCCGCATCTTCGGGTGACAGGATGACTGCTGATGCACGGGTGCTTTTCAGGTACTTCCGGTATGCCGCATTTGCGAGGAAACTGATATCCCCCTCAGCCGCATGCTGCAGGGTTGCAACCCCGGTAATCTCGCAGTCCGGATCCGCATTCTGCAGTACCCCGCCGGCTTCCTCAGCCAGCTTGCCCAGTGTCTGCCTCATCCGGATATTGCCCTGTCAGCAGGCCGACAAGCCTGTAGAACTTACTTGCCGGTGAGCTTTTTCAGCACGCTGTCCGTGATATCCACCCTGTCACTGGAAAATACAACGCCCTGGGTGAGAATCAGATCGAACTTCTGTTCCTTGCCGAGGCTGACAACGGCCTCGTACATGTCCTTTTGCAGCTTTGCGAGCACCTCGTTGCGACGAATGTTCAGATCATCACGAAATTCATCCTGCGAACGTTTCAGGTCACGGCGCTTGGCGAGGATGTCGCGCTCGATCTTGCTGCGTTCTGACTCGCTCATGACGCTACCGTCGCGTTCCAGCTTGTCTTCCTTGGTCTTGATCGCGCGCTGCAGTGCAACCAGTTCCTTTTCCCTGGGCGTGAATTCAGATTCTATCTTGCTCTGCGCCGATTTCGCCTGCGGTGCCGCCTCCATCAGTTTGACGGTATCCACGAAACCGATCTTGACCTCCGCGAGCGACGCCCCTGAGTAAACGGAAAAAACTGACAGCAACGCAATAGACAGGATCGTCGAGTTAATTTTTTTCATGTTTGTTCTCCACAACGTTATTACAACAATCAGAAAAATGTTCCTACGGTAAACTGGAAGTTCTGCACATCATCCTCCTTATCAGCATTCAGCGGATAACCCAGACTCACCGATATCGGACCCAGCGGTGACAACCACAGACCTGCAACACCCACACTGTACTTCAGGCCACTTGCACTGAAGGTGTTATAGTCGCCGAACACGTTACCGACGTCAAAGAAGGCGCTCAGGCGTATGCCACTGCTGGACTCCACAAAGGGTACAGGAAAGATGACTTCAGCGTTGAACACCGTCAGGACGGAGCCGCCGATGGGATCGCCGTCGGAGTCCCTGGGGCCCAGGGTATTGTCCTCGAAACCACGCACAGAACGCACACCGCCGGCGAAGTAGTTCTCGAAGAACGGCAGATTATCGAAGTCACCATAGCCGTCACCGTAACCAATATTGCCCTTCAGACCCAGCGTCAGATCCCGTGTCAGCGGAAAAAATCGCTGCTGTACGTAATTCAATTTGTAGTACTGCAACCCGGAGCCGGGCGTGGTCGTTTCAAAGGAGAAAGTCTGCAAGCCGCCGGTATCGGTGAACAGGATCTTGTTGCGCGAGTCATGGCTCCAGCTGCCAATCAATACCATGTCATCAAAACTGTTGCCGTGCTTGTCAATGAAGTCGGTGACCTCCAGCGGGGAGGTCACCGTTTCTTTCAGGTCCAGTCCCTGGTAGCCGACGCTGAAACGCACGGTATCGTATTCATTGATCGGGATGCCAAAATTTATATCGGCACCGCGGGTATCCGTCGAGTAATCCGACAGGTTGGCTTCCGACGCATCTGTTTTCCGGTAGAAAGCACCGAAACCGCGGCTGACGCCATCGATCGTCCAGTACGGATTGACATATGAGAAACGGTAAAGCGTGTTGACCTTGCTGTTATCGAAGGCAAAACTCACGCGTTTGCCGGTACCCAGAAAATTATTCTGGCTGACACTGGCGTTAAACAGCAGTCCTGACGTCTGCGAAAATCCCAGGCCGGCGGTAACACTGCCGGATGATCGCTCAGTCACCGAATAGTTCACATCCAGCTGGTCCGTGGTACCGGGGACCGGCGGCGTTTCCACGTTGACGTTTTCAAAATAACCAAGCCGGTCCAGGCGGGTACGCGAACGTTCAACCTGTTCCGCCGAGTACCAGCCCCCTTCCAGTTGCCGCATTTCGCGTCGCAGTACCTCGTCGCGGGTACCGATATTCCCTGCCAGGTTGATACGACGCACATAAACGCGATCACCCGGGTCGACAAAGAAACCCAGCTCAACCTCGAAATTCTCATCATCCAGTTCCGGGGAGGTATTGACGTTGGCAAAGGCATAGCCCTGATTACCCAGCAGCGAACTGATTTCATCGACCGCCCCGGTCACCTTTTTACGCGAGAATACATCGCCGGAATTGATCCTGATCAGCGGGAACAGCTCTTCTGCCGGCACCACCAGATCACCGGAGAGCGTGACCTTGCTGATGGTGTACTGCTCACCCTCGGTGAGGTTGATGGTGATGTAAATGTCCTGTTTGTCCGGGGTAATCGAGACCTGTGTTGAGTTGATATTAAACTTCAGGTAGCCACGATCAAGATACCAGGTACGTAAAATCTCCAGATCCGCCGACAGTGCCTGCTTGGAATACTGGTCGCTCTTGGTAAAGGTGGAAAATATGGTCGGCGTGGTCAGGGAAAATTCCTTGAGCAGTTCCTTGTCGCTGAAGGTATGGTTGCCGATAAGATTGATCTGCTTGATGCGCGCCACACGTCCTTCGGAAATATCGATCAGGATACCGACCCGGTTCCTGTCCAGCGGTGTGACCGTGGTTTTGATCCTGACCGCATACTTGCCACGGCTGAAGTACTGCCGGCTGAGTTCCTGTTCAACCTTTTCAAGCAATGAACGATCAAACACCCGCCCTTCAGCCAGACCGATCTGCTTCAGGCCTTCCAGCAGCTCCTCGGTATCAAGGTCCTTGTTACATTCAATCTCGATACTGCTGATTGCCGCACGCTCTTCGACGTAGACCACCAGCACATCACCGTCCCGCTCCAGGTAAACGTCGTTGAAAAAGCCGGTTTTAAAGAGCGCCTTGACCGCCGCAATACTGTCCTTGGTATCGATGGTTTGCCCGATCTTGACCGGCAGATAGTTAAATAC
>JBATFE010000111.1:0-7613 GCA_049664445.1 Gammaproteobacteria bacterium | reverse complement strand
CATCCAGCAGCACGATGTCATGGTCGATCTGCGCGGCGCCGAATGCCTCATCCCATTGCAAGGCGATCGACAGGGTCGCGTCGACGGGAATGGTGACGCTCTGGTACAGGTGTTCACCTGGCCCCGGATCGAAGTCGTGCATCCGGCCAACCCGCTCAAACAGGGGGTGACAGTCGCCCAGAGGTTCGAAAAATTCGATACAGAAGACCTCGCCACTGTCGATAAATGCGGCCTCGTAACTGTTGCGGCCCTGGTTGCCCGCGGCAGAATAATAGGCCACTCCACCCGCGGCCACGGCATCGACCGCCTGGGCCACGATCCCGTCCTGGAACATCGGCTCGTTGAGGTATTGCAGATCGTCCACGATGACATCGGCACCGGCGGCTGCCAGCGCACTGATCGCGTTGGCGAAATCGACCTCGCTGGCAAGCGCGGTGTGAAACAGCAGAGCGGCGCCGGGCGCAAGGTCATGGACAATCTGCAGCATGGCACGGCCCTCGTCGATGCAGAAGATTAAGACTCCGCAATAGGGGGATTCCCCGTCGAGAATCGTGACGCCAGTCGCCGGCAAATCACCGCTGGCGACATCGGCGGCCGCACCGCCCAGGGTATCGAAGCTATCGGACAGCACCCCGACGCTCACGCCGCTGCCGTCCACAGCGTGGACCGTGCGTGCGATGTCCGCCCGCAGTCCTGTGTCGCCCTGACTGGTGACGGCGCCTGCATTGTGTAGCGGACGCGGCGCCGCGTAAATTGATCGCAGGCCGGCAAGCGCTGCTGCCTTCCTGATGGCGCTGACGGGCAATTCACCCGCCACGGCTGCGCCGTAACGCCGACCATTGCGCAGACCGAGCTTTTGTAGATCCTGCAGCAGGGCGGCGCCGTCCGTGGCGGCATTAGCCTCAACGAGGATATGGCCCTGGTGGAACTGCAGGAAGCGATCGCTGGGCTGAAAGGCACGGCCGGTCTGGCGACCGCTGTGCGCCTGATATTCCGCGAAGGCTCGCGCCAGGTGGTAACCGGCCCTGGCGATCGGAGGCGCCCGACCCGGCCAGGACGCAGCCGGACCCCCCGCCGCTGGCGTCGCGATGACGTTCCGCGCCATGCCGGGCTGGGACCAGAGCGCTTATACGCCAAGGAGAATCGGTGTGAGGCAGTATCGGGATACACAAAACAGCCGAATTGATGTCATCGCTTTGTCCTGCAGGTTTGCTGAAACACGTAGGCTTTCCAGGCCGGTGCCCGTATTATCCAGGCAGGATAACAATGATCTACTCCGGCCTGTTAAAGTAATCTTATTATGATTCTGTCCAGTATGTCCGGTTTTGACCTGCAACCTGCCGTTCGCTGCCTAGACAGAGCCGTTCCCTGGCGTTGCTGCGTACGGTGAAGTTCGGCCAATATGTGTCATACCCAAATTCCCAGTGAACGTCTGGCTTATTACTGTAAGCAGTCACTCAGATGCAAATTGTAATTGGTGGTTCCCGAACCACAGTGGCTTCCAGGGACTTGTCAGTTGGATGGCAGCTCCAGATTCCACTCGCTGACAACGTGGATGCTTGTTGTTATACAGCAGCGTTTTCAGTTAAGCCTCGACCATATTCTGAAAGTGCAGGCATGTTTCCGATAATTCAGAGTATGTGCCAGAAGAAACAATTCGCCCCTGGTCGATGTAGTGGATAACGTCGCAGTTTTTTACAGTATTCAGGCGATGCGCGATAATAATGATTGTCAATTTATGCGACATCTGGCGAATCGCATCCATCACTACATTTTCTGTAACCCCGTCCAGCGCACTGGTCGCTTCATCAAGTACGAGCATGTCCGGTTTGTGATACAGTGCCCGTGCAATACCGATTCGCTGCTGCTGACCGCCGCTCAATCGTAGTCCTCGTTGTCCGACAATAGTTTCGTATCCATATGGCATCTCATTGACAATATATTCATGCACATTGGCGATTCTGGCAGCTCTCTCAAGTGCAACACGGTCGATTTCTTTATCCGGGACACCAAATGCAATATTCTTCGCAATAGTGTCATCAAAAAGAAAAATCTGCTGGGGAACATAACCAATACATTGCTGCCAGTCGTTGACATTATCACGGGTAACAACAATTCCATTAACAGCCAGTTCCCCAAAGTTTGACCGTAACAGGCCGAGCACAATATCAACAATCGTAGTCTTCCCGGACCCTGTTGGACCGACCAATCCTACAGTGGTATTCCTGTCGATAACCAGATTGAATTTCCGTATTGCATAATCACTGCCTTGCGGGTAGCGGAAGTAAATGTCGCTGAGCCTGATCGTTCGAATGTTATGGAAATCGGCTCTCGCATCCATCATATCCGAATGATTCGAGTTTACAGTCTCCAGGTCAGTGAAATCTCTGTACAGGGAATCAAGCGTTTTAATGTTAAATTTAATAGTTGTCAGGCCTGAAAATATTTCCTGTAGTGCCGGCAGCAAGCGATACCCGGCAATCACATAGACTGTGAGAAGCGGCATCCAGGAAGATACATCCTGTCCTGACCCGACCAGATACAACACGAAGAGCATAATGGCGGATACTGCCAGTGTTTCGATACCGTACCTGGGTAATTGGGAAATAGAACGGCTAACTGTCTCAATGACAGAAATTCTGTGAGACAAGGAAGAATAATCATTGATAAAACGATGCTCCACACCTGACAGCTTAAGCTCTTTGATACCCTCAAATGCCTCGCCGGCAAGTTTGAACTGTGCTCGTCTGGTATCGTGGGCCCGCTGACTAAGCTGATTCAGCTTCCGGAATACCAGTGCGTACAGAACTGCATAACTTCCCCCGAAGGTCGCCGCAACCAGCATAGCAATATAGGGATCGATAACGACTAGAAGGGTGACGATAAATAACGTTATGATGACTTTAGTAAGCAGCTGGATGCCTGGAAGAATGACACCACTCACCAGCCGAGTAACTTCGTTGGTTACATTTCTTTTTAGTTCCATCGTGTTTTTCGATAAAAAGAATGCATAAGGTTGCATGAGATACTTGCGTAGCAACTGCTTCGACAAGTGATGTCGCCACATAAAGCTAAAACGTGAAACCAGCCAGTTCGATAGTGCAAATAATATGTTCCTGGTGATCAGTAGTGCCAGTACTGTGCTTCCCAGAAATATGACAAAAGTTTCTTTGCTTTCAAATCCAATGAGATCGTAGAGATAGTGCAGCTGCTTTTGTTCAAGTATACCGTCCATATCAGAAACTGCTGCCATGAAGGGCATGATGGCACCGATGCCGCCCACCTCCAGGACACCCATTGCCAGCATGACAAGGAAAAGTACGTAAAACTGTCGGCGGTCACCTTTTGATAGTATTGCCAGTATTTTCAGGTAATGATTTCTCACAAATAAATCCAGTTACTCAATGCAAGTTTTCTATGGCAGCGGATAACGTGGGTCCTACCACGCCGAGACTAAAATTCCTTATAAACCTTTCACGTGCCTTCATAGCGTGGTTTTCCGCTGAGTGTGAATCGGCCAGTAGATAGACAATCATTTCTGCAAGTTCTTCGGGCCTTGATGGTTTAACCAGATAACCGGTTCCGTCCAGTATTTCTGGTATATCGCCGACTGTTGTCGTCAGGATAGGTTTGGCCATTGCCATGGCGTCAGTCAGCTTCATGGGAAACTGTGCACGGGCAACGCTTGTATCTCTTTGTGGGATCACAACCACGTGGGCAGCTGCGACGACCTCAGGCATTATTTCTGTTGAAAACGTCGGCAATCTGACTATCCATTGCCCCCAGCGTTCAATGAGTTCCGTGACGTAGGGATCATTGGAGCTCCGACCACCGACCAGAACCAGCCGTACATCGGGGTTCTGCAGGGTTTCAATAGCTACGAGCAAATCTTCCAAGCCCTTGTGGGGACGTGCCGTACCTGGAAACATCAACACAATGTAATCGGCAAGCCCGTAACGCACACGGCATTCTTCAGAATTATATTTATCCGGGTCATATTTACTGATGCTCTTGCAATGCGGCACATAGAATCCGCCGTACTGCTGGTGCAGAAAGCGTGTATTAACGGTGACTGCATCCGCCCAGGGGATAGTTCGCTCCAGCCACCTAATGTAACGGTCGTCATTAGGATTTAGCCAACGACGAAAATTCAGGTGGTCGCGTAAACGGGCTTTTAAAGACCGCGCCTTTTCCAGAATATGATTCTTCAGTGGGCGCGATGAGGCACGTTCTTTACAACGATTTTCCCTCTCTCCCGGTTCCCAGTCATCGATATCCAGCACTACGGGGCATCCTGTTATGAACCGCTTAAGCAACGCCACCCCGTAACTGCTTGGCCTGGGTTTAATGGCGTAGACGATATCGCCGTTCAGTCGTGACAATAACTTCCAAATCCGGTGAACCATGCAGAATCCGGATACCTCGGTTACATTTATGTTTTCAGGGGGAACAGGATAAACAGGACCGTTGTTGAGTTTGATGCCGATTATTTCAGCATCATGCCCGACATGTACGAGTGCCTGTGCTAGTGCGTAAGCCCGTGTCATGCCGCCTCCGGCCAAGTCGTGCGCAATAATGGAAACTCTCTTTTTCTTATGCGATGACAATTTCAGCCTCCCGATCCATGGCACAGCAGTATCATGCGGCTATAGACAGCCTCCTTTACCCAGTGCCGGTAACCGCCGTTATTGGTTTGCCTTCAGCACCTGTCAGTTCAACCCCCACCAGGGATGCAATTGTTGGCGCAAGATCCATGACAGAGATCGGCTCATTGATCTGTCCTGGCGCGATGTAAGGCCCACTAGCAAAGAACAAGCCCTCCGGTTTGTGGTCTCCCGTGCGGCATTTTTTATATTCTCCATATATCGTCCCGGTCTTGGACGAGTATACTTCCGAAATCGGTGCATCTCGGTTCCATTCGACCAGAAGATCCGGTAACAGATGTGCGTTTTCACCTTGGTAAAGATCGGCACTGCGCAGAACGCGATTAACCAGCGGTTCACCGCTAGTTGAGTTGACAAACCCCATCAAGTCTTCGATTAAATTCTTGCAAACTGCGTCATATTCTTCACCGGGCGTGATGACTCCCTGTGGTTCCCTGCCAGCAAGATTGATCCTTATGCCACCATAGGCATCATTGTTCGGAATACTGAAATACTTGCGCTTGGCAAGCTGGGTGGGTGTTGGATCAACCTTGTCGATCCCAAGACTTATCCTTGTCTTCGTGCGTAATGGGCGGGCCAGTTTCCGAATACGCAGGGGTAACAACTTCCACAATGGTGTTACAAAAGTGGCTAGTTTGTGTTTCGGTCGGACCGGTTTCTTCCCTTCCAGGCTGTGGAGAATATCGTCAAGCATAAAGGTGGCATCATAATGAGGCCCCATGCCATGACTGGCAAAGACCACGACTTGGGCATCACTGCCTGCTTTTTCTATCAACTTTCCGATCGCTGTGTCGATGGCCTGATAGACGTCTTTCAATGGATCACCCGTAACATCTGCAAGGCTGGCATCATATTTTTGGTGGCGTTTATCATGAAGGTGCCAGCATTGATGACCTACACAATGACTTTCGCTGAAAACCGTAAGGAAACAGTCCCAGTTGCCCTGTTCCAGAAAATAGGTATCCAGCTGGTTCTTTTTCTCGATGCGCCCAATCAGGGCATCACTAAAATCCCGGAAGTCCTCACCCGTGATTCGAAATGCATTGCAGTTGTGCATACCGTCACTACTGAACTTTTCCTGGATTTCATTGGCCATCGATTCCGGCCATACTGAAAACCCATCCTGATCGGGATCATGACTGCCCCAGTCAACTATATGCAGGCCATCCTTTAGTTCTGCTGGAAAGGTTTTGGGTACATCAATAACTGCAACCCGTTTGCCTGACCGGCTCAACTCATTCCAGAACGGCTCTGCCTTCACATCACGTGGAGAAATTCTTCGAACATCATAGCTGTTTGGCTGCAACTGCTGATAACAGTACCTGCCATGCTTGGCCGGAGACACCCCTGTATAGAAAGAGGGCCAGATAGCACCAACATAAAGCCCGATTGGACTTTGCGTTACACCCCAGGCTGAATTATTGAGCAGTTTTTTGAAATTTGGAAGATAGCCCGCTTTTGCCCATTGCAAAATGAGATCTTTATCCCCCGCATCAATGCCAATGAAAAGCACTTTCGACAAGCACGACATCATATTTGCCTATAAATAAGGAATTAGCCCATTGCCAAGGGCGGTTGAATCAAGAGTATCTGCCTCTGTTTAGCCACCTCAAGTCGGCGCCTCAGGCTTCATCGCTGGTATCATAAATGCATCGATTGACCTGTTTCCGCTTCAGTAACTCGAAGAAACTCCCCATGAGAAATTGTCGGCCTGAAGGATACAGGATACCCCATCTCCATATTTTTCAGAGAAATACATTCATAAGCATTACGGTCAGGAGATATTTATTACTTTCGCCGATCAGGTATATGGCGAATATAGTAAAAGGGTAATCCCTCTTTAGGTAACTTTATGCGCCTGTCTGTTATTTTCCTCCGCTCTTTCATCTTGCCTAATTGCTATTTCCAATAACGCAATGTAGAGTGCTTTCCCCAGCAGTAGATCAAGATAGCGCCAGCAGAAACTATTCCAAATAATGCATTAACCAGCACCAGAGCCATTAGTAAATCAGTCATAACGCCTCCCAGAGAATTGCACGGTTACAATCATGTCCAATTCTGGCAAGGGGCGCTATTGTTCGGAAGTACAAGTTGTAGTGGCCAATTGATTGGGGGGCTTTTGTACCTAAAGACAATATGCAGACCAGAAATTATGTCATAAATGCCCGCATGCAACTCTCTGATCACTCCATTGGCGCGAGAGAAGAGAACACAATACATTAATACCGAACATCTTTGGGTCGATTGCTGCCAATAGTCGCTAGAATTTGTATGTCCAGCTTCAGTACGTTTCGGAAGTTTAAGCAAAAAACTCTGTAGGTCTGGGTCGGGTCGGAAGTACGCGTTTAGCTGAAAACTCAATCGCTTACCCGAGGAACGTCCTTTCTTGCACAGATACTTGCCGTTCGCTGATGCCGAAGCGCTGGTTTGCTGCTGGGCCGGCAAGGAGTACTACCGGCCAGGAGCAGACATTCAGCGCCCTAAGGACGTAGATCTTGGTATGATTTTATAGTGGCGACTTCTGATACTCAGAAGAACTGGGCTCGGTAACACCGAACCCAGTTTTTAAGGCAGACAAACTGTAATGTTACAGCTTCTCGACTAGTTACACGTATCCTTGACGATATTGACACTATCGGTCCCTTGAATCGGTGTTCCGTCAAGAAGTTCCCCATTCACCGTAGCTGTACTTGATTCTCCATCAATCCCTGCGATATCCGTTGTTACGTAATGGCAGACGAGGTCATCGATGTAATCGCCACTGACATCTTCGTAGCTGCACAGGGTGTGAGGATCTTTCTTGCCAACCACCTTTACAGCTGCTTCCGCGAATCTGAGGGTGTCGGTGTTTACGCCAGAAACATTGAATGTGTCGGACCCCAGAATCGCAACCGGCACCGCACCATTGGAGCAAAGATTGATGCTGTTCATATCACTGCCAGGCTTGAT
>JBATFE010000110.1:0-2486 GCA_049664445.1 Gammaproteobacteria bacterium | reverse complement strand
CTTACCAATAATGCCAACCGGGGGCGGTTCTCGCGAATCATCCCCGGCCTCGGAAATACCAATAGAATGGTGACATATGAGCATTCGCAGACCATCACATCTCAAGGAAGACCTGATCCTGGCCTTTCTGACTGTGCTTGCGATTACCATTGTTATGGTCCTTTGACGCATAACCGTAAGGGGCTATTCAACACTGGCCATCAAGCTTGTGAGTGAGCGTGGTTTCCGGGGACCGTCCAACTCAGGGCGGCACGACTCAGGGGCCCGAGCAGACTGTCTTATCCGACATCACTGTGTAAGAGTCCTGGCGGGCCCACCATTTCTTATTTGTCGCAGGATCGATTCTCAGCAGTCCAATGAGAAAACAATTGGCATATGATCACTGTATTCCAACCAGTTCTCAGGGCTGCCCACATTAATCCTATTTTTGCTATCAAAAAGCAAGTCCTTTGAGATAAATGCGTAATCAATATGGTATGGCCTTTCAAGCTTACGATGAAAAAACAGAGTGGGCCTACTTTCCTTTCCCTGTTCTTCCCCCATTATTTGGTGATACAAGCTGTGGATATTTATTTCTTGTAGCTCCCTAACTACATCACTGTGATTCCACCAGCGATCCCATTCATCCCATTGAACATTACTATTTAAGTCGCCACATATAATTGTGCTACCCGATCCAATCTTTTCTCTGTGCAATTGCAAATATTTCCATAGCTGGCCTATGTAGCGAAAATTTGGCGAATAGGCCTGTTTTGTCTATACACCACAGCCGCCGCCGCGCTTGGAGTTGAGAATTCAATGTCCTTGGTGAAGACAAGTTTCCCGTCCTGTGCGATCAATTCATTATCCTCGATTAACTTATTTCGTTGCGACAAGACCCCAGGATAATTCTTTGCAGGGTCTCTTTTTTGCAGAACAGCCTGCGAACCGGAAAGCACGACAATACCGCTAGGCGTGAGATAGCCCTATGCGGAAATATCCTTTATTTTGCATGTCAAAAGTTCTCGTTGTGTATCACCAGACATTCAGCGCCTGAGTTCAACGGCATTTGAGGCGATGCTGTTGATTTGCGCTCGATATTGAGCCATTTTTCACCAGTTATTTGCATTAAATTGTGAACCGTCAAACGTATTTATGCCGTCGAGGATTCCGGTGAATACATGATATTTGTTGGCTCACTAAAAGGTACAAATACTCGGTCAGTCTGGAACACTATTTAACAAGAACTGATATAAAACGGACACACCGAGGAGGTCATCGGCGATTCTTTGATGTTAGTAAGGTGCTTTGTTTGCTGGAACAAAGATCCGCAAGTGATTTATCACGCGCGTTGCAGCTTGATCGATCTGACAACCATTGCTTGTCTAGCACTGAACCAGTGTGCAGCCGTTTAGTCTTCCGACACCTGAATTTGCACCGTGTAATCAAGCGTGCTGCGCGCCCCCTCTCCGTTAAAACTCCCGCTTACCGGCATAGTATCGCGCGAGTGAGCCGCCGCCGCGATGGTCACGTGAGTGTCGGCCACTGCCTCTCCGTGGGTGGGATCGAATCCCCGCCAGCCGGCACCGGGCAGATACACTTCCGGCCAGGCATGCAGATGACGTCGCTCGCTTTGGCGGTAGCCTTTCTGGTAGCCGCTGGCGAAACGTGCGGCAATCCCCTCAGCTCGACAGCAGTCGACGAACAACACGGCCAGATCTCGGCATGCCCCGCGGCGGCTCTGCAGGGTAAAAGCCGGACTTTGTGGTCCGCCCGTATCACGATGCGTCTGGGTGAACTCGGCGAACATCTGGCGGCTCAGGCGATCGAGAAATTTCAGCGTATCGCGTTTGACTGCCAGGCTGAGTTCGGCGGCGAAGGCGGTGACTGCATCGTCGGGTTTGATGCGCTCCAGATAGGCCCGCGCACAGATAGCGTCATGCTCATGATCGATGGGCAAAACCGCCGCTTCCGGCGCCAGAATGAAATCGAAGGCATTGCGTCGCAAGGTTTCGATCTGCATGGTCACCTCAATATCGAGGTAGTCCGTTGCCTCCTCGAACCAGACCTGGGTCACCCGGTTTCCCTCGAGATCGAGATATTCATTGCACCCCAGCGGCATCGGAGTGATGTTGAGCTGATGGTCTATGATTCGCTGCGCCCCATCGTCGCGAGGGTGGAAACGCAGCTGCTGCGGGCTGAACCGGACTGGTTGCGAATAGCGATAGTGGGTGTGATGTCGGACTGTGAAATGCATATCTAAACGCCTCAGTAGTAATTTGTCCTTGCCTGTATTTTCACCCCACCTGGCTGACCTCGCCTTCGCTGCCGCTAATTGCACCGTGGCATTGGCTAGCCCCGGATGCGTTCCACATGCACAGTCTGTGCTGTCGGATAGACCGCGGGTCCGAACTGATTGTAGACGGCTACATCTGCGGCATCCCGACCATAACCTACTGCCACATATCCGTTCGTTAGCTCGGCCTGCGTCGCGTCGAAGGTATACC
>JBATFE010000109.1:0-4079 GCA_049664445.1 Gammaproteobacteria bacterium | reverse complement strand
GTCATGACACCGGCACCAACGGTGCCGATGTGCATTTCCTGCAACCGCGGGAACTGGACAATGGCAGGCTGCTCACCCTGCTGCTGCCATTTACAGGGTCATACCGTGGCGGCGAGCTGATTTCACTGGATATCGAAAACTATATCGATAACACCGAACCGCTGGCAGACAACCAGGGGATGCTGTCCGGTCCGGCACAGTCCACTCTGCTGATCAATGATGTCCGTACGGACAACAGTGTCTCTCCCGGCGGTCGCTTCCATGCCGCCTGGCCGCTGCAGGATGGTACGGATCGTGTACTGGTCAGCTGGAGCGAATGCCGCTTGCTGGAGGATGCAGTGATTGTTCCCTGCACGGCCGATCGGCTTGGAGACCCGGATGCGCTGGAGGCCGATCCACTGTACGGAATTTTTCTCTATGACATGACTACCGACACTCAATTACCGGTGGTTGTCCCGGAGGAAGGCATCACCTTTACCGATGTGGTGGCAACCGCCCCGCGTACCCAGCCAGCCATTATTTTCGACCAGCAGCCTGGCATCGAGCTGGATCTGCAATGGGTTGACGAGGGTGTTGGCGTACTCAATATCCGCAGTGTCTATGATATCGACGGTGTCGATACCGCGGTACCGGATATCGCCACACTCGCTGACCCGAAAGCGTTCCTGGCTGCTGATCGCCCTGCCCGTTTCCTGCGCATCGTCAAGGCCGTCGCCATGCCAGACAACGACGTGGCCACGCTGCCGTTTACTGCCTTTGGGCGCAGTAGCCAGCAACTTATGCGCGAGATCATCGGCTACACACCGGTACAGCCGGACGGGTCTGTACGCGTCAAGGTACCGGCCGATGTGCCACTGGCCATCAGTGTGGTGGACAGGGACGGACGGCGCATCGGAGAGCGTCATCAGAACTGGTTGCAAGTGCGTGCCGGGGAAACAGTCCACTGTAACGGCTGCCATGATCATGCCGGTGGCAGCCCCCACGGTCACCCACAGGGGCTGCAGTCCGTCCATGCCGGCGCCCCGGCAACCGGTATGGAATTTCCGAATACAGACCCCGCCATGCCTGCGATATATGGAGAAACCATGGCGGAAACCCTGGCGCGGTTTGATGACCTCTCCCTGAAACCCTCGACTGACTTGATATACGACGACATATGGACCGACGAAACGGCAGCCGCTCGCCTCAAGGATGCATCATCCAGCCTGCTGTATGCGGACCTGTTGACCGCTGTACCGGCCTCACTCGCCTGTCAGGGGGACTGGGACAGTCAGTGCAGGACAGTGATCAATTACGAGCAGCATATCCACCCGTTATGGAACCGTGACCGTGGTGTGAATACCTGCACCGACTGCCATACCACTGTCGATGCGGCCGACATGGACAAGGTGCCGGATGCGCAGCTCGATCTGACCGATGGTGTGTCTGCAGAACAGGCCGCGCATTTCCGCTCCTATCGCGAGTTGCTGTTCGGTGACTTCGCCGAGGAACTCGGTGGTAACGGCCTGCAGGACATCCTGGTACCCGGTCCAATAGACCCGGAAACGGGATTGCCGACCGAGGTACGTGTCCCGGTTTCCCCAGCCCTGTCGACCGCCGGAGCCCGTGCGAGCCGGCGCTTTTTCGATCTGTTCAACAGTGGAGGCAGTCACGAGAACCGTCTTGATGCAGCCGAACTGAGACTTGTCTCGGAATGGCTGGATATCGGTGCGCAGTATTACAACGATCCATTTGCAGTACCCGGTAACTGATAGCGACTGTATGCGCACGTGCAATGTTGCCCGGGGGATTTCGCAGTTACGTGTGTTCGTGATTGTGCTGCTGGTGCAGGCCCTGCTGTCCCGGCAGGTGCTTGCTGAAGAACGGCTGTTCGAGGTGGTTGTGGCAGGGCCCTACCTGGAAATGCATACCGGCCCCGGCCGTGGTTACCCGGTATTCCACGTGGTTGATCGCGGCGAGACCATTACCGTATTGAAGCGTCGTACCGACTGGTTCAGGGTGCGTACCGGGAAAGGCAAGGAAGGCTGGGTCAAACGTGCGGAAATGGAACAGACGTTCACCCCTGCAGGTGATCCGGCCCGTTTTGCCGAGGCGAATATCGGGGATTTCTCGAAAAGACGCTGGGAAGCCGGCGTGCTGGCCGGAGACTTTGAGGGTGCGGATGTGATTACGGCTTATGCAGGTTATGCCATGACGGCCAATTTTTCAGCCGAGTTGTCCGTTTCCCAGGTATTCGGAAATTATTCGGATGCTGTGACGGGCAGTATCAGTCTGCTTGCACAACCGTTTCCGGAATGGCGTCTGTCACCATTCTTTTTACTGGGGACAGGGATTATCTATACCGACCCGAACGTTACGCTGGTGGATGAGACGGATCGAACCGAACAGATTGGCAGTGTCGGCGTGGGTATTCGCTGCTATCTGACGCGTCGCTTCCTGTTGCGCGCCGAATACAGGAACAGCGTCATTTTTCAGGATAAGGACGACAACCAGGAGATAAACGAATGGAAAGCAGGTTTCGCATTTTTCTTCTGAGGCCAATGCTTGCATTGGTCTTCATGACGCTGCTGCCGGGTTGCTCCTGGCTGCGGGTTGATGATGCACCACAGGATGACACGACGCCGGTAATCAGCCCGGACCTTGAAAGGCGCACGGTATCCGAAGCCGATATTGACAGCGAGGACTTCGAGGTCGGTGCCTTTGTCGGTGTCATGAGTATCGAGGACTTCGGCAGTAACGTGGTCTATGGCGCTCGCGGTGCCTACCACATTACCGAGGACTTCTTTGCCGAGGCCGCTATCGGCCGGACCAAGGCGGGCGACACCAGTTACGAGACACTCAGTGGTGGCGCCCGGGTGCTGACAGACAGCCAGCGGAAATTGACTTACTACAACCTCTCGCTGGGGTACAACATCCTCCCGGGCGAGGCGTTTATCGGCAAGGGTCTTGCCTTTAACAGTGCCCTGTACCTGATCGCCGGCGTTGGTAATACAGAGTTTGCGGATGACAGCCATTTCACGGTCAACGTCGGCGCCGGTTACCGCTTTCTGGTCAACGACTGGGTTGCACTGCATCTTGATTTTCGCGACTACATCTTCAAGTCCGACCTGCTCGGGAAGGATAAAACAACTCATAACCTGCAAGGCACTGCCGGTATCAGTTTCTTTTTTTAACGGGAGTTGATTATGAAAAACAAGTCAAACGGTTACATGAAAACATGGCTGGCAATGGCCGCTGTGGCAATCATGGCGACATCGGCGGTTTCTGCCGGCCTGAAGCAGACCAGTGCACCGGACTTCACGCTGCGGAGCAACAAAGGTGAAAACCTCAGGCTCAGTGAGTACCGCGGCGAGGTTGTGCTGATCAACTTCTGGGCTTCGTGGTGTGGCCCCTGTCGCCAGGAGATGCCGGTACTCAGCGAACTGCACGACAAGTACCGTGCGATGGGATTCACTGTGCTGGGCGTCAACGTCGAGGCTGATTCGAGCAAGGCGCGAAAACTGCTGCAGGAACTGCCGGTGAGTTTCCCGGTAGTGTTCGACAGCGACAGCGTCGTCAGCAAGCAATACGACGTCGTTGCCATGCCCAGCACCGTGCTGGTGGATCGCGACGGCAACATGCGCTACCTGCACAAGGGCTATAAACCGGGACTTGAGACTGTCTACCAGCAACAGGTTCGTGACCTGATCAGGGAATGACGGCAGTGGCTCTCCGCAAAGCAGTTATTCTCGTTCTGGGTGTATTGTGCCTGCCTGCTTGCAGCACGGTCGAACCCTGGGTCAAACCCTATGAGCGTGAATACCTTGCGGATGAAATCATGCGTTTCGAGCGCAACCCGGTGTCATCGGCTTACATGATTCACGTCTACCAGGCACGCGAGGCGGCGCGTGGTGCTGAAGGTGGAAACGGTGGGGGCTGTGGCTGTAACTAGTATCCGCAAAACCTGTCTCGCGGGTCTGTGCCTGCTGTGCAGCGGCTTGCCGACTGTGGCCGGCGTGTTGCCGGATGACCGTGCCGATGCGCTGTATCACTCCTATGATGGCGGCGGGGTCGAGATCACCGGGCCATCGGTGCTGGTT
>JBATFE010000108.1:0-17330 GCA_049664445.1 Gammaproteobacteria bacterium | reverse complement strand
GTTTCGACATTGATTATGGTGGTCACTGACAAGCGTTCTGATATCGCGATTCTGCGCACACTGGGTACCTCACCACGATCAATAATGACCATATTTATTATCCAGGGTGTGGTGATCGGTGTGCTGGGCACCGCACTGGGTGTTGCCGGTGGTGTCGGTCTGGCTCTGAATGTCGAGACCATCGTACCGGCGATCGAGCAGTTTTTTAATGTAGAGTTCCTGGCGGCAGACGTGTACTACATCAGCGATGTCCCATCGGAACTGCACTGGAAGGATGTCTGGGTGATGGCATCGGTGTCCATGAGTCTGTGTCTGCTGGCGACACTCTATCCCGCCTGGCGGGCGGCACGTACACATCCTGCAGAGGCCTTGCGCTATGAGTAGCGTGCTCGCCTGCAGCCAGCTGTGCAAGACCTTCGCTGAGGGAGATGTAGCACTGGAGATACTGCAAAATGTCGATCTAAATGTCGCAACCGCCGAGCGAATTGCCGTCATGGGGGCCTCTGGCAGCGGCAAGAGCACACTGCTGCATCTGCTGGGTGGTCTCGATGAGCCGACCAGTGGTGACATTACTATCGCCGGACAGTCTATAGGGGACCTGTCACCCCTGCAGTTGGGGCGCCTGCGCAACAGGGAACTGGGATTCGTTTATCAGTTCCATCACCTGTTGCCGGAATTCACCGCGATTGAAAACGTGGCCATGCCCTTGTTGATCCGGGGGGTGCGTCCTGCGGATGCCAGGGAACAGGCGATCGCCTTGCTCGAACGTGTCGGTCTGTCTGAGCGGACGACGCATAAGCCGGGTGAACTGTCCGGTGGCGAGCGTCAGCGCGCGGCAGTGGCGCGTGCGCTGGTGACCCGGCCTGCCTGTATATTGGCAGACGAACCAACGGGTAATCTTGACCGTCAAAATGCCGAGCAGGTCTTCGAGCTGATGATGGAACTGAATCGGGAACTTTCGACCAGTCTGCTGGTGGCGACGCATGACCCGCTGATTGCAGAGCGTATGGACCGGGTGGTGCGGCTGGAGGACGGTCATTTGATCTAGTTACTGCCCGGATGCAGTGACACACATAGCAACACTGTTCAGGGACGAACATGTTATTACCGACCGCCGCCTTCGTGGCTGGCGTGGTTGTGCTCCAATGGTGTACCGCTCTGCCACCGCTCTGGGCCTACACCGTGGTGCCTCTCGTACTGTGCTCGCTGATCTGGCGGGCTGCGCGTCTACCGGCCGTATTTATCCTGGGTTTTTTCTGGGCCGCACTGTTTGCGGAACATGTGCTCGATCCCGTGCTTCTACCGGCGCTGGAGGGCGAGACGCTGCTGGTGGAGGGCCGGGTGCTGGAACGCCCCCGGCAGATAACACCCCGACAGCTGCGCTTTACGTTTTATATTGAACGACTGGATGCAGGCCAGGGCTGGACGGACTTCCACGGAAAGGCACGCCTTAGTCTTTATAATGCCGACTTCAAGGTCGCTGACGGTGAACGCTGGCAGCTGGCTGTACGCCTGAAACGACCGCATGGATTCTCGAATCCCGGCGGATTTGATTTCGAGCAGTGGCTGTTCCAGCAGGGGATACGTGCAACCGGCTATGTGCGTCAGGACAGGGCGCGCAATCGCCTGCTCTCCGTTACCAGGGTCTCTTTTATAGACAGATTCAGGTCGCGCTTGATGTCCGTCTACGAGGGGCTGTCGGCGGATAGCCCTTCGCTGGCGATCATTCGTGCACTGACCATTGGTGATCGCAGTGCATTGAGTGCATCGCAATGGGAGGTACTGCGGGCAACCGGCACCAGCCACCTGGTGGCGATATCGGGCCTGCATGTCAGCCTGGTGGCAGGACTGGTGTTCTGGTTAACACGGGTTGCCTGGGTGCGTTGCGGTTACCTGGTTGAACGCTATCCCGCGCGCAAGGTGGCCGCTGTGGCAGCCGTTTTGGCGGCACTGGCTTACGCACTGCTGGCCGGGTTCGGTATCCCGGTGCGACGGGCGCTGATCATGGTGACCATCTTTATGTTGTCGATCGTGTCGGATCAGGGTGCTTCCTTCGCCCGTGCCATCGCGCTGGCCGTGGTGACTATCCTGTTGCTGGATCCGCTTGCTGTGCTGTCACCGGGCTGGTGGTTGTCATTCTGGGCGGTCACGGTTATTGCCTATTGCAGCAGCGGACGTCGCGGTCACCGTGTTTTTGTACAGAAGTGGGTTTATATGCACATTGTGCTGGCCATTAGCATGCTGCCGTTATTGCTGGTGTTCTTCCAGCAGGCCTCTGTAATTGCGCCACTGGCGAATACGCTCGCGGTGCCCTACGTCGGCATGATTGTTGTGCCGGTTGCACTGACGGGCACGCTGCTCTTCAGCGTCAGCGAGACAGTCGGAGTCTGGTTACTGCAGATCGCGGCCAGGTTGATGGATCTTGTCTGGCCATGGCTGAACGGTCTGGCCGGGCTGGAGCATGCGCTGTGGCAACAACATCAGCCTCTCGCCTGGACACTGGTCCCCGCGTTATTCGGACTCGCCATCTGCTTTATGCCACGCGGCATTCCTGGTCGCTGGCTGGCGCTGCTGTTGATATTACCCCTGATCATGATAGAACCGCAGCGCCCGGGTTGGGGGGAGGCGCGTGTTACGTTACTGGATGTAGGGCAGGGGCTCGCGGCCGTTGTAGAGACGCAGCAGCATGTGCTCGTCTATGATACCGGGCCGCGTTTCAGCGACACGTTTGATACCGGGGCGGCCGTCGTGGTGCCATTTTTGCGGCACTCGGGTGTTCGCACTCTGGATATGCTGATTGTGAGCCATGGTGACAATGACCACATCGGCGGGGTCGCGTCACTGCTGGCTGATTACCCGGTGCAGGCGCTGCTGACCAGCGTCACTGAGAAACTGCCTTCCACCAATGCTGCACACTGCTGGGGTAACCGGCACTGGGTCTGGGAGGGGGTCAGTTTTAACCTGTTGCACCCGACGAAGGGCAGTCAGTTTCGGGGAAATAATGCATCCTGTGTACTGCATATCGAATCGGCAGGTGGACACAGTGTCCTGATGACGGGTGATATTGAAGCGCCGGCTGAACAGGCCTTGCTGCAGCATGCAAGGCCACAACTTGCGGCGGCGGTGCTGGTTGTGCCACATCACGGCAGCGACACGTCCTCTACCCCGGCATTTATCACGGCGGTCCAGCCCGATGCCGTGCTGTTTCCGAGCGGCTACCGCAATCGCTACGGCTTTCCCAAATCTCCGGTCGTGGAACGCTATGCAGACAGGCATGCCGAAATGTACGAAACAGGTCTCAGCGGCGCCCTTGCCGTGACGCTATCCTCGGGTGATGAAAAGCCGGTAATCCGTCGCTACAGAGAGCAGCGGCAGCGATATTGGCAAGCGGTAAATATTCCCTGAAACACGGTATGGCTGGCGGTGCAAATACAGTATGATTTGCATCGTTTTCGGATTCCCACCATAACGAAGGATGGACATGTTGTGCTAGAACTGGTGAAAGCAGGCGGCTGGCTGATGCTGCCGATTATTCTTTGTTCGATCATATCGCTGGCAATTATTGTTGAACGGCTCTGGTCCTTGCAGGTGCGTCGGGTGCTACCGAAGAACCTGGTAGCACAGGTGTGGCGCTGGGAGAAGATTCACCAGTTGAATGATGAGCACCTGGCGGAACTGCAAGCCAGTTCGCCACTGGGTTCCATCCTGGCGGCCGGTATATCCAACCGCCATCAGAAACGCGAGGTCATGAAAGAAAGTATCGAGGATACCGGCCGGCATATTGTTCACGAACTGGAGCGCTACCTCAATTCACTTGGCACCATTGCGGCCATTACACCGCTGCTGGGGTTGTTGGGTACGGTGATTGGCATGATCAAGGTGTTCGCAACCATCACCACGCAGGGGGTCGGTGATCCTGGCGCACTTGCCGGTGGTATTTCGGAGGCATTGATTACCACGGCGGCGGGTATGGTGGTCGCAATACCGACACTGATGTTCTACCGTTATTTCAGGGGTCAGGTCAGGATGCTGGTGCTGAAAATGGAGCAGGAGGCGCTGGTGATGGTTGAGATCATGCATGGCCAGCGCGCGCCGGTGGAGGGATAAGAGGCGATGAACCTGCAGCCCGGCGAACCGGATGAACCGGAAGTCAATCTGACGCCACTGATCGACGTGGTATTTCTGTTGCTGATCTTTTTTATGGTGTCTACCACCTTCGAACAGCAATCACGTATCCAGATAGAATTGCCCGAGGCCACGGCGACACCGGCAGAAACGGAAGATGAATCCCTGGAGATCGTGATCGACGCACAGGGGCGCTATTTCATAGGCGAACGCCAGGTGGTGAACAGTGAACTCAAGACACTGAAAGCGGCCATCAGCAAGGCGGTTGCTGGACGTGAGTCACTCACTGTCATTATCCGTGCCGACGCCAGTACGCCCCATCAGGCTGTCATTACCGCACTTGATGCCAGCAGCCAGCTTGGCCTGACACAAATCTCCCTGGCCACATCAAAGATAGAGGAATAATGGCCGGCTTGCATCCGTGATTAACAGGACTGGCTTCCAGATGAAGCGCCTGGATTATTACTGGTATACACGCAGCCCATGGCTGCTATTGCTGACGCCCCTGTCACTGGTCTACCGCGTTATTGTCAGTCTGCGCCGAGCAGCCTATAAAATCGGTCTGTTGCGCAGTATCAGGGTCCCGGTGCCGGTTATCGTTGTTGGCAATATTACGGTCGGCGGGACCGGTAAAACGCCGCTGGTTGCCTGGCTGGCAGAGCATCTGCGCACCAAGGGTTTCAAGCCCGGGATCATCTCCCGGGGTTATGGAGGGACTGCCAGCAACTGGCCGCAACAAGTCAGGCCTGACAGTGATCCCGCTGTGGTTGGTGACGAGGCCGTTCTGCTGGCGGCAAAGACGGGTTGTCCCATGTCGGTAGCACCGGATCGCGTGGCGGCGGCAAGGGCGCTGATTGAACATGGCGAGTGTGACGTCCTTCTCAGTGACGATGGCCTGCAGCATTATGCCCTGAGACGCGCTATCGAGATTGCCGTGATCGATGGTGTCAGGCGATTCGGCAACGGATACCTGCTACCCGCAGGACCACTGCGCGAACCGGTCAGCCGTTTGCAGACGGTCGACCTGGTGGTCGTCAACGGTCTGGGCGGCGACGGGGAGCACCCGATGAGTCTGACACAGGGGGATGCGCATAGCCTGCTGAATCCGGAAAGGACCTGCAGCCTGGCTGATTTCCGCTCCCGGTCAGTGCATGCCGTGGCCGGTATCGGTAACCCCGAACGGTTTTTTCGATCGCTGCAGCAAGCCGGCCTGCAACTGGAAACGCACACTTTTCCCGACCATCACACGTTTCAGCCCGATGACATCCGTTTCGGTGACGACAGGCCGGTCATCATGACGGAGAAGGATGCGGTCAAATGTCGCCATTTTGCGACTGCCGATGACTGGTATGTACCGGTTGTGGCGCGGATGAGCAAGGATTTCCGTCATTGTCTGGATGAGCTACTGGATACCCGGCTCGCACATCAGGGATAATAACGCTTCGATAAGTTCTTATACGGCAGGGGTACGGCGTGGACAAAAAATTACTGGATATACTGGCTTGCCCGATATGCAAGGGACCGCTTGTTTATCACAAGGACGAGAATGAATTGATCTGCAAGGTAGACCGGTTGGCCTATCCCGTCAGGGACGGCATCCCTGTGATGCTGGAAGACGAGGCGAGGCAACTGCCCGCAGATGAGGAGGTCTGAGGCCGCCGCGCATGGGTAACACACCCTTTAAGGTCGTCATTCCGGCGCGTTATGCATCCACGCGGTTGCCGGGCAAGCCACTGCTTGAACTGGCCGGTCGTCCCATGCTGCAGTATGTACATGAGCGCACAGTACAGAGTGGTGCCAGCGAGGTTATCATTGCCACGGATGACCCGCGCATTGCGGCAGCTGCACAAAACTTCGGTGCGACGGTGTGCATGACATCCACCGGGCATGCCTCGGGAACCGAGCGCCTTGCGGAGGTCGTCGAGAGCCAGGGCTGGGATGACGACGACATCATCGTCAATGTGCAGGGCGATGAACCGTTACTCCCTGCGGCACTCATCACGCAGGTCGCGGCTGGCCTCGCGGACAATGCGACCGCGCCGATGGCGACCCTTGCCTATCCGATTCAATCCCCTGCAGAAGTGGCTGACTCGAATATCGTCAAGGTTGTCCTCGATAAACAGGGCTATGCACTCTATTTCAGCCGCGCGGCGATACCCTGTCATCGCGATAGACCAATGCCGGACAGTGGTACCGATGCATTGCGTCATATTGGACTGTATGCCTACCGTGCCGGTTTTCTGAGACACTACATGCAATTGGAAGTGTCACCGCTGGAGTCAATCGAGAAACTCGAACAGCTGCGGGTCCTGTGGCACGGCATGAAGATTCATGTCGGCATCGCATCTGAAATGCCCGGCCACGGTGTCGATACCCGGGAAGATCTGGCGCGGGTCGATCGGTTATTAACAAATATGCATAGCAAGCAGGAGTCTTAATGGTCAACGTGCTTTTCGTCTGCATGGGCAACATCTGCAGATCACCAACTGCCCAGGGTGTTTTTGAACGACTGGTCGCAGACAATGAACTTGCGACCGTCATACGAATCGATTCGGCGGGCACGCATGCCTATCACATCGGAGAGCAGCCCGATGAGCGTGCATCAGCTGCCGCATTAAAGCGTGGCGTTGATTTGAGTACACAAAAGGCGCGACGTGTCAGCCCGGAGGATTTCCAGCTATTCGATTATGTCATCGCAATGGACAGCAGTAATTTCGATGATCTGACTGCAAGTTGCCCGCCAGGACATGAATCGAAACTGCGTCTCTTCATGGAGTATGCACCTGACATTGAAGTCAATGAAGTGCCGGATCCCTACTATGGAGGCGCTACCGGGTTTGAGCGTGTGCTCGACCTGATTGAAGTCGCTGCAGCCGGGCTGCTGGAAGATATTCGCCGGCAGCATCGGCTGTAATCACACCCTTACTCCGAGGCGACCTTTTCTGCTTTAGGCACTGGTTTGGGCGCAGTATCTGTTGCAGGCTCGGCCTGATTGCCGGGTGCCGCAGGTGTTTCAGATACCTTGGCAACCTTTTCTGCTGTTGGCGCCGTATCGATTGCAGGCGCGGCCCGGTTACCGGGTGCCGCTGGTGTTTCAGGTGCCCTGGGTGCGGTGTTTGCTGATGCCTTGACGGCCGCTTGCTGCGGTGTGTTCTCCTGACCCTGGCTCACTTTTGATGGTGGCGTGTTGACACTGCTGTTTTCCTTTTGCTGCTTACTATCTGTCTCTTGCCGGGATTGCTGCGTACGCCCTGCCTCGCTGCCAGCAGACGTGGTTTGTTCGTCTGTTTTCGCCTTCGCGTTGCCGGCAGCCCTGTTCTGGTCGGTTGTGCGCCGCCGGCCACCACGGCGACCACGCCTTGAACTCCGTCGTGGTTGCTGGCCTGTATCGTCGGCTGACGGCGTGGGCGCAGAGGCGGGTGCGGACGCAGCTGCAGCTGCCTGCGTCGATGCAGCTTGATCAGCGACATCCTGCTTTTGAGCGGGCCGCGGCTGTTGACGATTGCCAGCGGGTTGCCGCGCCTTGGTGCTTTGCCCTGATGATGTGCGGCTGGGGGGTCGACGGTTGCCCTGAGGCGGCTTCCTGCGACGGCTATCGCTGCGAGTGTCCGTGCGCGCCCGGTTTTGCTGACTACGCTGTTGTGCTGTTTTTACGGGTTCTTGCTCTGGTGTTTCTTCGCTTGCACCGAACAGGCTGGTAAACATACGTTTCATCAGACCGGGTTTTGCAGCGCTGACCGTCACACCCGTGTGTGCCGGTGGCGGGGTGGGTGCAGGTGCAGGTGCTATCGGTCTGACTGACTTGATAGCCGGTACTTCTGCGTTAGCAGCATCCGTGGATGCTGCTGCAGGTATCTCGGGTTCGGCGGGTGCTTTCGCCAGGTGGTAACTCGGGGTGCCTGGCGTGATAGCCGTATCGTCCTTGCGGAGACGCTGCACATCGTAATTGGGGGTTTCCAGTGCCGGCGATGGAATCAGCATCACGGCAATTTTGTGGCGCGCTTCAAGGCCCATGAGCAATTCACGCTTTTCGTTGAGCAAGTAGGTGCCCACATCGACCGGGACATGTGCGACAACACGCAAGGTATTGTCCTTCATGACTTCCTCCTCGATGATTCTGAGCACCGATAGTGACAGCGATTCGACGCCGCGGATGGTGCCCTGACCGGTACAGCGGGGGCAAACAATCTGGCTGGATTCGCCCAGGGAAGGACGCAGACGCTGGCGTGACATTTCCAGCAGGCCAAAGCGGGAGATGCGTCCGATCTGGACACGTGCGCGGTCCATCTTCAGGGCGTCGCGCAAACGGTTTTCGACCTCCCGCTGGTGGCGGGCAGGTTGCATGTCAATGAAGTCGATGACCACCAGTCCACCCAGATCGCGTATACGCAGCTGCCGGGCAATTTCATCCGCGGCTTCCAGGTTCGTATTCAACGCGGTTTCTTCGATGTCCCCGCCCTTGGTGGCACGCGCCGAGTTAATATCGATGGATATCAATGCCTCGGTGTGATCGATAACGATGGCGCCGCCGGATGGCAGTGTGACTTCTCGCTGAAAGGCAAATTCGATCTGCGATTCAATCTGGAAACGGTTGAAGAGCGGAATATTGTCCTGGTAGAGCTTCAGCTTGCCCAGGTTGTGGGGCATGACGCGCTCCATGAACTCGCGCGCCGTTTCAAATACCTCCGCGCTGTCTACGAGGATTTCCGCAACATCTGTGCGCAGGTAATCGCGCAGTGCACGGATGATGACATTGCTTTCCTGGTAAACCAGAAACGGAGCGGGCCGTTCTTCAGCGGCCGCCTCTATGACGCTCCACAGGTGCACCAGGTAGTCCAGGTCCCACTGCAGTTCTTCACTGCTGCGACCAATGCCGGCAGTACGCACAATCATACCCATGCCATCGGGTATATTCATGCTGCTCATGGCATCGCGTACCAGATCGCGGTCTTCGCCCTGTATTCGTCGGGAGACCCCGCCAGCACGCGGGTTGTTGGGCATCAGCACCAGGTAACGTCCGGCAAGGCTGATAAAGGTGGTGAGGGCGGCACCCTTGTTGCCGCGTTCTTCTTTTTCAACCTGTACGACCAGTTCCTGGCCTTCGCTAAGCGCATCCTTGATGCTGAGGCGGCCACCTGCCTGCTTGGCAGAGTCGCTGAAATAGCTGCGCGCAATTTCCTTTAAGGGCAGGAAACCGTGGCGATTGCCGCCGTAATCAATAAAGGCGGCTTCGAGGCTGGGCTCGATGCGGGTGATTTTACCCTTGTAAACGTTAGACTTTTTCTGGCCGCGTGAGGGGACCTCGATATCAAGATCGTAGAGCTTCTGGCCATCGACCATGGCCACACGCAGCTCTTCGGGCTGCGTGGTATTGATCAACATTCTTTTCATGTTTGATTTCTCTCAAACGCTCGAACTGATGACGCACAGCGCATATTGCCTGACGTATCCGTAACGGACCGTGCTGCAGGCGGGGTGCCGGAATTGCACCCAACAGCCATAACAGGCAGGTAATGAAAACGGGCACAGGATGCTGTGTGTGATTCGCGGGGGCGTTCATTGTTTATCTGGTTTGGATTTTATTTATAACAGCACGTTGCAGAACATTCTGCAGATGATTGGTTGTCTGAAGCTGCCAATATCTATCGTATAAATTTGGGGTCTTCGGATTGACTTGCGGACGCTTGTCGTCCGATTAAGGTCATACCTTGTGTGGACTATAACAACCTTGGTCTATACCCGCAAACAAACGAGGTAATACCCGCCGGATAATCCCTGTACAATTCCTTACCCGTTTTCAGGTAGATAGCGATTCCATGAGTCAGGGACCGGCAAAGAGCTTTCCCAAGGTGCGCCAGGTCAATGTGACCGACGATGAGGCGGGGCAACGCATCGACAATTTTTTGGCGCGTTATTTGAAGGGCGTTCCCAAGAGCCATATCTATCGTATCCTCAGGCGCGGCGAGGTGCGCGTCAACAGTGGCCGCATCCGTGCCCAGTATAAGGTATGTGCCGGTGACACGGTGCGCATTCCTCCCGTCAGGGTCGCAACACCCGCGGCAGGCAATACATTGCCCATGCGCAACCTTGAGGACCGCATTTTGTTTGAGAACAGTCGTTGCCTGGTGATCAACAAGCCATCCGGCATTGCCGTCCACGGGGGCAGTGGCCTGAGCTACGGCGTCATCGAGGCCTTTCGTGCAGGGCGACCACAGGCCCCCTATCTGGAACTCGCGCATCGCCTTGACCGGGAAACCTCAGGTTGCCTGGTGCTGGCCAAACGGCGCAGTTTCCTGCGTGCCTTCCAGGAGCAGCTGCGACAGGGTGAGGTGGTGAAGCATTACCTGGCGCTGGTATCCGGGGCATGGACAGGGGGCAAACAAACGGTAACGGCACCGTTGTGCAAGAATCTGTTGCGGGGTGGCGAGCGCATGGTCATGGTGGACGAGACGGGCAAGCAGGCGATCAGTGTCTTCAAACCGGTGACCCGCTTCAGTAGTGCAACACTGGTCGAGGTTGAGTTGAAAACGGGCAGGACACACCAGATCCGTGTGCACGGTGCACATATCGGTCATGCGATCGCCGGTGATGAGAAATACGGTGATCCGGTCTTCAATCGCACCATGAAACGCCTTGGTTTGCGTCGACTGCTGCTGCATGCGCACTACCTTGAATTTGCGGATACAGCCGATGCTGAAAAAATTACCGTCAGCGCACCGCTGGATGATGAATTGAAAGCTGTTATCGACCGGCTTGAATCGCCATAATCCATGCTCTGGCGGGAATTTGCTTCATTCATATTTACCATGGCCGAGAAGATTAAACTCGTTGTATTTGACTGGGATGGCACCCTGATGGATTCCGAGGCGCAAATCGTTTCTTGCCTGCACGCGGCGATTGCTGATTTGGGACTGGAATCGATGGATGATAATACGGTCAAGAATGTCATCGGGCTGGGGCTGCGTGAGGCAATTGACACACTGGTGCCCGGGCGTGATGAGCGCTTTCAGCAGACATTTGTGGAGCATTACAGAAAGTACTGGTTTCAGTCTGCAGGATCGCAGCTGTTCGAGGGAGTGCGAGAGATGCTGGATACCCTGAGGCAACAGCAACTGCTACTGGGGGTGGCTACCGGGAAGGCGCGCCGCGGGCTGCAGCGGGTGCTGGATGAAACGGATCTGGCATCCTGTTTTCAGGCGACACGCTGTGCCGACGAGGCACCTTCCAAGCCACATCCCCGCATGCTGCTGGACATTATGGCGAAACTGGATGTGGCGCCCGGGGAAACCCTGATGGTCGGTGATACCGAGTATGACATGGAGATGGCTACCAATGCCGGTGCGGCCAAGATTGCAGTTCGGACCGGTGTTCACTCGGAAGAACGTTTGAATCGACATGCGCCACTGGTCTGCCTGGACAGGATAATCGACATGCCGGGATGGATGGCAGAGGCAGGCCTCATCGAGTTTCGCAAGTAATTTCACTATAGACAACAGGTGACAACATGTTTGGCAAGGATTCTGAGAGTAGCAAGGTGGAAACAGGAAGTGAGGAGTGGAGTCGGGATGTCATTAACCGGCTCGCCTTTGCCGCGCTTGATGAACAACGGCGCACGCGGCGCTGGAACATCTTCTTCAAGGTATTGCTGGCCTTGTACCTGCTGGCACTGTTGATACTGTACCTGCCCACCGACTGGGGTGAATTAGGCAAGGTGTCCGAGAAGCATACGGCACTGGTTGATCTCAAGGGTGTCATTTCCGATTCAACCGAAGCCAGTGCAGACAGCGTGATCAAGGGCTTGCGTAATGCCTTTGAGGATGAAAAAACCGCCGGGGTCATCCTGCGGGCAAATTCACCCGGTGGCAGTCCGGTACAGTCCGGCTATATCTACAAGGAGATCAAGCGGCTTCGTGAACTGCATCCGGATACACCGTTGTATGCGGTGGTCACGGATGTCTGTGCCTCCGGTTGCTACTACGTGGTGTCGGCGGCCGATGAGATCTATGTGGACGAGGCCAGCATTATCGGTTCTATCGGCGTACGCATGGACAGTTTCGGGTTCGTGGATACCATGAAAAAACTGGGCGTCGAACGGCGCCTGTACACGGCCGGCGAGAGCAAGGGATTCCTTGACCCCTTTACGCCTGAAAAGTCCGCCGATGTCGAGCATGTGAAGTTACTGCTCGACAGCATTCATCAGCAATTCATCTCCGCGGTACAGGAGGGGCGGGGAGAACGCCTGCACGCTAACGACAAGCTGTATACGGGGCTGGTTTGGACAGGCGAGGAAGGCATACCCATGGGGCTTGCAGATAAAATCGGCAGTAGCAGCTACGTCGCCCGTGAAGTGATTGGTGAGGAGGAGGTCGTCGAATTTACCGAGAAACCGGATTTCTTCAAGCGGCTCAGCGACCGCATCGGCGTGGCCATGGTGAAGGGGATGGGCGAACTGTTTGCCAATGGTGCTGGTTCGGTACGCTAGCCCATGCTTCTCCAGAAATTATTTCGGTCCGCAGGAACGGACCGCATCCGCGAAAAGATATGACACCACATTCGCGGACGCGATCTGCGCCTGCAAGGTGATTTCTTGCAATTCAGCGCTATGGCAGGACAATCCCAGACTGCGCCAGCAGGCTGGTGAGGCGAATCAGCGGCAAACCGATCAAGGCGGTTGGATCGGTCCCCTCCATGTACTCGAACAGGGCGATACCCAGGCCCTCGGATTTAAAACTGCCGGCACAGTGATAGGGTTGATCGTGTTGCAGGTAACGCTCTATCTGCTCATCACCGAGTTCCCTGAATTTCACGGTACAGGGGATGACATCGAGCAGTGCCCTGTCTGTCCCGGTGTTCAGCAGGCACAGGCCTGTCTGGAAGGTGACGCGTTTTCCGGAGAGCTCGCGTAGCTGCTGGAACGCACGCTCATGCGTACCGGGTTTCCCGAGGATGTTGCCATCCGTGGTTGCGACCTGGTCAGAGCCTATTATCAGCCCCGGGTGGCTTGCGGCTACTGCACGTGCCTTGCTTTCCGAGAGGCGCCGTACCAGTGCCACGGCTGTTTCGTTCGCCAGCGGTGATTCGTCGACATCGGGTGCGGCTGTCGAGAACGGGATGCCCAGCCGTTGCAGCAGCTCCCTGCGAAACGGCGAGGTCGAGGCCAGTGTGACGGTCTGCGACATGTTCGTGACTGCAGTGATTATCAGCCAGGTGTGATTTCAACGAGGGTTTCATCCGGGTTGACGCGGTCCCCCTTGCTGACATGAATGGCGGTCACCTTGCCGGCAATGGGGGATTGAATCTCGGTTTCCATTTTCATTGCTTCGGTAATCAGTACCGGCGTACCCGCCTCGATCTCGTCATCCACATTGACCAGGACCTCAATAATGGTCCCCGGCATGGACGTGGTGACATCGCCGGGCCGGGTCGCACGCGGACGTTTACTGCCCTTTACGGAACTGCTTTCACTCACGCCCATGGCACGTATTTCGTCAAGTGTCTCAACCAGGACTTCTTCGGGAACACCGTCAACGGTCAAGTAAAATGGCCGGTTGTCCTGGGTGCGGTGACCCGTGCCGGTAATCTTTATGTGGTACGGTTCTCCATGAAGGGTGACATTAAATTCTGTCGGACGCGCGCGCCGTTCAGTGACTTCGGTACGCTCCTGCGCACTGGCTTCCGGCGCGGCAGGCGACTCTGCGGGACGCTCTGCGAGGCTGCCTGCGGCGCGTTGTTCCAGGAATCCCCTGGCGATTTCCGGGAACATTGCATAGGTCAGTACGTCTTCCTCGCTGCTGACCAGATCACCTGCGGCTGCGCGCAACTTGTCCATTTCATCATCCAGCAGATCAGCCGGGCGGGTATCGATGCTGTTTTCCGAGCCAATGGCCTTGCGTTGCACGACCGGGTCAAAGGGTGCCGGTGCCTTGCCATAGCGACCCTGGAGATAGAGTTTTACCTCGTTGGTAATGGTCTTGTAGCGTTCGCCAGTGAGCACGTTCAGTACCGCCTGGGTGCCGACGATCTGGGATGTAGGCGTGACCAGTGGCGGATAACCGAGGTCTTTCCTGACGCGTGGAATTTCCCTGAAGACCTCATCGATTCGATCAAGTGCACCCTGTTCACGTAACTGTGTATACAGATTGGAGATCATGCCCCCCGGTACCTGGTATACCTGCACACGGGTGTCCGGGCCGGTATAGTCGCTTTCAAACTGCGCATATTTCTTGCGCACGTCCCTGAAATAAAGACCGATCGTCTGCAGGGCCTCAAGATCAAGCCCGGTGTCATAGTCCGTTCCGCGGAATGCCGACACCATGCTTTCTGTGGCCGGGTGGCTAGGGCCGCCGGAAAAGGAAGAGATGGTGGTATCGATATGGGTACAGCCATTTTCCACTGCCTTCAACTGGCACATCTCGGCGGTACCGGCAGTGGCATGACAGTGAAGATGCAGCGGCAGGTCAGTGGCCTGTCCGAGTTCACGCACCAGTTCGGCTGTGGCCATGGGTGTCAGCAGGCCTGCCATATCCTTGATGGCAATACTGTCGCATCCCAGCGATTGCAGCTCCCGGGCCTGTGCCACAAACGTCGCGGTATTGTGCACGGGACTGGTGGTATAGCAGATGGTTCCCTGCGCATGCTTGCCGGCCCGGTTGACCGCCTTGACGGCCGTCGCCAGGTTGCGTGTATCGTTCAAGGCATCGAAGATGCGGAAAACATCCATGCCGTTTTCTGCAGCACGCGCCACAAAGGCATTGACGACATCATCGGAGTAGTGCCGGTAGCCGAGAAGATTCTGGCCCCGCAGCAGCATCTGCAGTCGGGTGTTGGGTAACGCCTTGCGCAGCGTCTTCAGTCGCTCCCAGGGGTCTTCCCTGAGAAAACGCAGACAGCTGTCAAAGGTGGCACCGCCCCAGACTTCCAGCGACCAGTAGCCTATACGGTCCAGTTGCTCGCAGGCAGGGAGCATATCCTCGGTGCGCATGCGTGTTGCAATCAGCGACTGGTGTGCGTCACGCAGGATGACATCGGTGATGTGTACTTTCGACATGGTGTGTTCTTCCGTTGCTGTGTCTATAGTCCAAGGTGAGCCGACAGGGCTGCAGTAATGGCAGCGGTCAGTTCGCGCGTTGGCCGGCTGGTCTTGTATTCTGTCAATTCCGGGTGGTCTTCTACAAAGCCGGTGTCAAACGAACCACTGCGAAAATCCGCCACCTTGAGGATTTCCATGTAGTAGGGGATCGTGGTTTTCACGCCATAGACACCGGTGTCCGTCAGGGCCCTGCTGGTACGGTTGAGCAGTTCTTCCCAGTCAAGTGCCCACACCGTCAACTTTGCGCACATCGAATCATAGTCGGGAGGAATCGGGTAGCCGCTGTAGATGGCGGCATCGGTACGTACGCCGGGACCACCCGGCGCAAAGTAGCGGGTGATGCGCCCAAAGCTGGGCAGGAAATCGTTTTTCGGGTCCTCCGCATTGATGCGCAACTCCATCGCATAACCGCGCCGCTGTATATCCTGTTGCCGGTATCTCAGCGCCAGGCCATCTGCAATCCTTATCTGCTCGCGTACAATGTCGATGCCGGTGATGGTCTCGGTAATCGTGTGTTCAACCTGCAGGCGTGTGTTCATTTCCATAAAGTAAAACCGGTCGTCCTTGTCGAGCAGAAATTCCACGGTGCCGGCATTCTCGTAATTGACTGCCCGGGCCGCGCGCACAGCGGTATCCCCGAGCCATTGACGCTGTTGTTCGCTGATTTGCGGTGACGGGGCAATCTCGATCAGTTTCTGGTGACGACGCTGTATGGAACAGTCGCGTTCGAACAGATGCACCACATTGCCATGTCTGTCCGCAAGGATTTGCACTTCAATGTGCCGCGGTCTGTCGATGCATTTTTCCATGAAAATGTCGGCTGACCCGAATGCCTTGCTGGCCTCGGAAATGACACGCTGATAGTTTTTGCGCAATTCCTGTGCTGAATTACAGCGTCTGATGCCGCGTCCACCGCCGCCATTGGTGGCTTTCAGCATGATCGGGTAGCCGATCTCCCCGGCAAGTGCCAGTGCTTCGTCGAGGTCCCTGAGACTGCCTTCGCTACCGGGGATAACCGGGATACCGGCAGCCTGCATGGCGGCACGTGCCTCGATCTTGTCACCCATCTTGCGGATGACGTCTGCATTCGGGCCGATGTAACGCACCTGCCGTGCCGCGCATATTTCCGCCAGCAGCGGGTTCTCGGAGAGAAATCCGTAACCGGGGTGTAATGCATCACAGTGGGTGGCGACGGCCAGGTTCACTATGCGATGCGCATTCAGGTAACCGGCAACGGACTCCGGCCCGATGTTGTACGCCTCGTCAGCTTTCCTTACATGCAGGGCATAACGGTCGGCATCGGTATAGATGGCAACGGAGGTAATGCCTGCCTCGGCACAGGCCCGTATGATACGCACGGCGATTTCACCGCGGTTCGCAATAAGCAGTTTCTTTATCACATCGGTTCCTGTCAGTTGCGTACCCGGGGTCAGACTTTACCTGTTTTTCCACTGCCTGCTAAGTCGCAGTGGCACACTGCCTGCTCACGAGGCCAAGTATCTGAATTCTAGCAAGATGAAGGCTTTTTGTGCAGTTGATTGCAATTGACACTATATAGTGTCTGCGGATAATATCCGCTGGTTATGATAAACCATCTGCCAGATCGGCTTGATCTGATCGCTACGGCCGAGGCAGGACGCATACTGCGGGGCACGGTGGCCATAGGCAGCCTGGAACGCTTGCTGCCCGTTCTGGTCTCTGGCGAAGGCGAGTTGCAGGTCGAGATGGAGCTGGGCAAGGATCCGGATGGTACGCGCTACCTGGCCGGGTCCATTCGGGGCGAGGTATTGCTGAGGTGCCAGCGTTGTCTGGATAAAATGACCTTGCCACTGGACCTGAACTTCCGCCTGGGCCTGGTATCAGGCGATGCTGCGGCGAAGGCGCTGCCTGATCGCTATGAACCACTGCTGGTGACGGCGGAGCCTGCACACATTGCCGACGTGATTGCAGAAGAAGTGTTGCTGGCAATCCCCATTGTGCCCAAACACAGTGACAAGGTGGATTGTCTGGAATTTGTAAAAGACTATAGACCGCCAGAGCGCGAACAGCGGAAGAATCCGTTTGCGGTCCTGGCGGGACTGAAATCGAAACAGTAGTTTAGGAGTTACAACATGGC
>JBATFE010000107.1:0-2589 GCA_049664445.1 Gammaproteobacteria bacterium | reverse complement strand
CCAGATATGGCAAAATAGTGTTTTCCAAAGCAGGGAACAAACATATGTGTTAAATTGCACCGAAAAGTGACCCAGCATTTGCATTGAAAACTGACCCACCTATTCAAGCCAGATTATGGCTCATTCCATGGGTTTCTGTCTGGTTTTTCTCTCCTTGTTGCTGGTTGAGTTTTTGAACCGGTAACTGTCATTGCCGGTTTCGATGATATGGCAGTGATGCGTCAGTCGGTCAAGCAGTGCCGTCGTCATCTT
This sequence comes from Gammaproteobacteria bacterium, assembly GCA_049664445.1. Taxonomy (GTDB): domain Bacteria; phylum Pseudomonadota; class Gammaproteobacteria; order UBA9214; family UBA9214; genus UBA9214. The sequence continues at coordinate 2,337 of JBATFE010000107.1, read as the reverse complement.
TTCATCATCAAAGACATTGGGCCATTCAACAAAGCTCAGATTGGTGGTGATAATGATGCTGGTACGTTCATACAACTTGCTGAGCAGATGGAACAACAAGGCACCACCTGCCTGGCTAAAGGGGAGATAACCGAGCTCATCCAGGATCACCAGATCCGTGTGTATCAACCGGTTGGCCATGCGGCCCTGCTTGCCAATTTGTTTCTCCTGCTCCAGCAGGTTAACCAGTTCAATGGTCGATAAGAACCGAACTCGTTTATGGTGATGCTGGATCGCTTGCACCGCAATGGCGGTGGCCAGATGGGTTTTACCGGTACCGGGGCCACCCACAAAAACAACATTCTGGGCTTCTTCCATAAATTCACAGTGATGCAATGAGGTAATCAGCGTTTCGTCTACTTCGCTTTGCGTAAAATCAAAGCCTGTTAGATCCCGGTAGGCTGGGAAGCGTGCCACCTTCATTTGATACTGGATAGAACGTACATCTCGTTCAGCGACTTCGGCCTTGAGTAATTGCTGCAGTATGGGCTCTGCTTTACTGTAAGCCGGCGAAGCCTGCTCAGACAGCTCTGCAATGCTTTGCGCCATACCGTGGAGTTTTAATGACTTCATCGTGGCTATCGTGGCATCAATGGACATGGCGCTTCCTCCGTAAGTGATCATAACGGCCCGTGTTGGCTTTGGGTTCCTTTGCCAGGGTCAGTCCAGGTCGCGGTTTGAGCAATGCCGGTCTTGGCTTATCCAACAAGCGGTTAAGGCAGTTAATGACGTGCTGCTTGGACGGACGACCGCTGGTCAGTGCCGTGGTGATGGCCTTTTCTACCTGGTGTTCGTCATGTTGCAGCACCAATGCCAGTACATCGACCATATCCCGATCCCCACCCGGGTGCTTGAGTAATTGCTTTTGCAGTTGACGGAAGCTCTCGGGTAGCTCCAGAAACGGTGCGCCGTTACGCAATGCACCGGGCTTACGCTGCAATACTGATAGGTAGTGGCGCCAGTCATAGATCGTTTTACCCTTCTGAGTGTGGTTGCGTGTGAACACACGCGGATGCTCTGCAATCACCTTCTCCTCTGCAACCATCACCAATCGATGCGCATAAACATGCAAGCTGATGGGGCGATTAGCAAAGGAGGCAGGCACACTGTAACGATTATTATCAAACGTGATCAGGCAGGTGGATGAGACCCGTTTACTGTGTTCAATATAGCCGTCAAAGGGTGCAGGAATCGACATCAGACAAACCACTTCATCCTGCCAGACATCAGCAATCGTTCTGTCTTTGTACTCAGGATGACGGATCTCTTGCCATAACGTTATACAGCGCTCCTCCAGCCAGGTGTTCAGCGTATCAAGATCAGCAAATGCGGGCGCCTGATGCCAAAGGCGATGCCGGGAGTCTCTGACGTTCTTTTCTATCTGGCCCTTCTCCCAGCCTGCGGCCGGGTTGCAAAAATCGGACTCAAACATGAAATGACTGACCATGACCTCGAAGCGGGCATTCACCACACGCTTCTTGCCACGACGGACCTTGTCAACAGCGGTCTTCATGTTGTCATAGATACCACGCTCGGGCACACCGCCGAGCACCCTGAAGGCATGGTTATGCGCATCAAAGAGCATCTCCTGGGTTTGCAGGGGATACGCACGCAGAAAGAATGCACGGCTGTTACTGAGCTTGAACTGGGCAATCTGTAGCTTGGTGCGCTTGCCGCCCAGAACAACGTAGTCTTCGCTCCAGTCAAACTGAAACGCTTCTCCAGGGGCAAAGGCCAGGGGGACATACGTGCCACTACTGGCGACCCGTGAAGCCTCCTGCTGTTGTGCCCGCCACTCCCTGGCAAAGGCGGCAACCCGGTCATAGGAACCGGTATAACCGAGGGGCACCAGGTTATAAAACAGCTGCTTGACTGATAATCGCTGCTTGCGTTTACGCCTTGCCTCCCGATGCAGCCAGCTCGTCAGGGTATTGGCGTAGTCATCCAGCTTGCTCGGGGCTTTAGGCCTTGAATACGTCGGTTCGACAACACCACTGGCCAGGTATTTACGGACGGTATTACGAGAAAGTCCGGTTCTCTTGGCAATCTGTCGAATGCTGATCTTATCGCGGTGTCGCCACCGCCTGATTACACTTAATAATGCCACGTCTATCACTCCTTTTATCCCCTGCTGGTTCATCAGCAGGTCAGGGTTACACGTGGGTCAATTTTGGGTGCAAATATCGGGGCTTAGTGGGTCACTTTTGGATGCAATTTAACACCCCCTGCCCACTGATACGATTGCGGGATATGAGCGGTGCATATGATGAGTTCCTGCTAACAGCAACAGTACAGAAC
>JBATFE010000106.1:0-2518 GCA_049664445.1 Gammaproteobacteria bacterium | reverse complement strand
CCGCCTGGCGGTGAACCACGCCTTCGACCGGAACCATGCTACACCGGCCGGTCAGCTACCCATGGCCATCTATACCATTCCGGAGCTTTCCTACGTGGGCCACACCGAACGGGAACTGCAGGAACAGGGTGTCGACTATGTGGTCGGCCGCGCCCGCTTCTCGGAAACCGCTCGTGGCCAGATCATCGGTGAGTACCGCGGCTTTATTAAATTACTGGTTGACAGGACCAGCCGGGCATTGCTGGGAGTTCATATAATCGGTGAATCCGCCAGCGAACTGGTCCACATCGGCCAGATGGCAATGAATTGCGGTGCCAGCGTCGACATGCTGGCCAGCACAGTCTACAACTACCCGACACTTGCCCACTGTTACAAGAATGCGGCACTGGATTGCCTGCAGCAGCTGCAGGCTTAATCCGCTTCAATGTCCATGGCAGCCAGCTAGCTATCCGTAACTGGCTGGACTGCCGCGGCACTCGACTGTGATGAAATTCACCAATGAACCGGTGAAACATACACCGGTCATCCTCTATCTCGACACCGACCCTGAGCATCCGATCCATGGCGCTACCGACCGCACAGGTGTCGTAACCTTCGATATTCCTCCTGCCAGCGGCAAGATCGTTGTTAACGGCTCAACCCGGTATCATGGACGACTGGATGGAAACATTGAGGTCACTCTCTTGTCCCCGACTGCGTCTCCCTCTGTCGTCGAGCACGGCACGCCTGGTGGCAGGGAAACAGGCAGTACCGCCTACCCCGGCATGCAGACCCGTATGCTAAAAGTAAACGAAGACGAGGTCGAAGTCGACAGTGAAGGCTATCTGGTCAATCTCAGTGACTGGTCCGAGGCCTTCGTGCGCGTACAGGCCGAACAGGAGGGACTGGAGTTGACTGACGAGATCTGGGAGATTATTCGTTACCTGAGGGATTTTTACGAGAAACACGAAGTGCAAGCGAATGTACTTGAGATTATCAAGCACTTTCGCAAGATCTGGGGATCGGAGCGCGGCAGTAATCGCTATCTGCACAGTATATTTCCGCGCGGCGGGCCGCAAAAGCAGGGTAACCGCCTGGCGGGACTGCTGCGCACCAAGGGTGAACACTAACAAGAGGCTAGTTGAATAGATTCTACCTATTTATTGGCTGACGGTACCCGTAGCAAACGCACCAGCGCAGACCGGTTCTCCAGAAGATCGGCAAGGGTGTAGGTATCCAGCACAGCATAGAAGGCCTGCACCGCTTTTTCAAAGGCGCCACGCAACAAGCAGGGCCGCTCGATACGGCAGTCGGAGGTTTCGCGTGCAAAGCACTCGACCAATACACTGTCCGCCTCGGATTTACGCACCACGTCCCCGATCCGGATACGTTCCGGATCGAGCTTTAGCTCTACCCCACCCCCTTTGCCGCGCGTGGTTAGCACATACCCCTCGCTCGCCAGAAACAGGATGACTTTCATCAAATGGTGCTTGGAAATGCCATAGGCATCCGCAATATCACCGACTGCTGCACGTTTGTCGTTGCGCGTACCGAGATATATCAGGACACGTAACGAGTAGTCCGTAAATGTTGTTAAACGCATAATTAGGTCGCTATCCGGATTTCAGGCCACCAACAGCCTGCAAGCAAGAATACCTTTAAGTACTGTGGCAATTCCAGATCCAGACATTGATCCGGTCTCATTTTACGGATTCCGTTTTATGTTGCATATAATATACTACTTATGATTTCTGTCCGTAATTACGCTGCAGAAAAACCGTCCCACCAATCACATCATGAACGTCTGGACCTGCATTGGTCAGATGTACACTTCGATAATAGCGTGATCTACCTGTACAGAACAAAAGTGTCCAACGACGATTTCATCCCGATGACCAACCGTCTTCGCACTACCCTTCTGAATCGTCAGAAGGCCGTTGACGGTGAGTATGCATTTTCAGGCGGGCATGGTGGGCACAAAACGATCCAGAACAATCGAGCATTGGAAGCTGCATTTAAGCGGGCAGGTCTCACAGACGTATCTTCACACAACATGAAAAAGACATTGCTACTCGTCTATTGAGTCGAGGTGCTGCAATTACTGATGTTCAACATTTGCCGGACCATGCCTCTGTAAAGACTACAGAGAATGCATATGCGGCATTAGTGAAAAATGAACACTTCAAGCAGCCTATTGATTTGTTGGATCAGCCGGTGCTGCCGAAGTTGAAGATTGTTTAGTGAAAGTCAAAACAAAGTAGCTAATCTTCTTCTTGCAAGCCCTGGCAGCTACGCCAGAATGCAGCTAAAAATCAACCGCCTGACCCGCACCCCCATCGAAGGGCTCACCAATCCCGGGCAATGTGTGCAGCTTGAATACCTTGCACCCTTGTTGAGGTCCCACCGCGATAAGATAGATAATTGTCTGGTCTTGTGGATCACCCGGAGGCGATGTCGCCTGTAGAAACCGGGCGCAACGGCTTCATTCCCGAATGTTCAGTTCGCGACTTTCCAGGTACAGGTAACGGACCATCTCGTA
>JBATFE010000105.1:0-4306 GCA_049664445.1 Gammaproteobacteria bacterium | reverse complement strand
GGTATGGTGGCACCGTCACCCTTTGACCAGGGAGAGTTTAATATCCTCATGTACAACATGCTGACCTCATCGCAGCGCCCTCAATGGCAGAACAACGGGGTTGAATATGGAAAAACAGAGGATCTCTATAATTTAAACGAGGTGGCCGCTGACATCATTGAACGAAAAGCACAGCAGCTGTTGTCATGATGGTACTGGACACGGCGTTTCAGTCAGGCTTTCAATCCGGAGAAAACCTGTTTGACACTATTATGCAGTTGCAAGGTGAGGTGTTTAGGGAAATGGATGGACGCCGTACGTTGCGCTTTCAGCATGCTGGAAAGTCCTACTTTGCCAAGCTGCACTTCGGGGTGGGCTGGAAGGAAATATGGAAAAATCTCAGACAATTTAAACGGCCTGTCATTGATGCGAAAAATGAATGGCGGGCGATACAGCGTCTGAATCAGCTGCAAGTGGATACCATGCACCTGGTGGGTTATGGCAGCAGAGGGCTTAATCCCGCCAAAAGGCAATCTTTTGTGATTACAGAAGAGCTGGTCAATACCCAAAGCCTGGAAGACTTTTGTCAACCCTGGAAAGCGTTGTCTCCCCTTGGTGGCAACAGGCTGAAAATCAAACGCCAACTGATTCAACGCATAGCATGGATAGGGAAAACCCTGCATGAAAATGGCGTGAACCATCGCGATTTTTATCTGGTGCATTTTTTACTGGATATAACACCGACGCTGCCGGAATTGGCCCAGGGCAAAATCACAGCCTCTCTAATTGATTTACATCGGGTACTGGTTCAACGCTACACCCCGATGCGTTGGCGCATCAAGGATATCGGCGCGCTGTATTTTTCCAGCCTGGATATTGGTTTGACGAAACGGGATATTTTCCGGTTTATGCGCGCTTATTCGGGACGTCCATTGCGTGAAACATTGCATAAAGACAAAAAATTCTGGCTGGCAGCGCAGGCGCGCGCAGTAAAACTGTATAACAAATTGTATCACTGTGACCCGAAAGCACCGCAACGTATGGGTTTTATGTGAATGGCGAATAAACAGCAGCCCTTCAGCCCATCCTGACACGATGGGCAGCAGAGGCATCATGTCCAACAGCGCCCGGGAGTCCGGGACTTTTCATGTCTCTGCCAGCCGATTGATACCCTGCATGGATTCCCTGAACAGTGCATCGATATCCGGACACTGCTGCCAGTTGTGCAGGAAGCGTTGCAGGTCACGTTGTTGTGCCCTGCGGAAACCCGGGTCGGTGCGGTGCTCGCGCATGGAATCGAGGTCAATGACTGCAATGCCCTGCGGTGACTGGATAAAGTTTGTGCCTTTCATGTCCCCATGACTGATGCGGCATTGTGCCAGTTGCGCCAGCAGCAACGTCGTATCCCTGACCACCTGCCTTGTGCTATCGCTATCAGGACGCGGTTCCTCACAGAGCCGGGTAATGTCATCACCACGGACATACTCCATTATCAGCCAGGCCTTGCCACGCAACGGACCGAAACGCCGTTCATAAAGGGCCACCGGCCGGGCACCGGGGATACCGTACATCGCCAGCCGGTGAGCATTTTTCCACGAAGTGGCCGCCCGTGTGCGCCGTAACATGCGGCTGATGCGATGCGCAAACCCCTTGATGTTATAGCGTTTCACCACCAGTTGCCGTCCATCGAGCGTGACTGACCAGAGCGTACAGGTGTTACCCTGTTTCAGGTAACGCGCATCCGCCTGTTGCAGGCTCGCATCCGGATCTGCCAGCAACTCCAGCAGTTTCGGAGTCGCCAGTGCGCGGTCGTAGACCCGAAAGCTGCGCCACCCCTGCTTGCATACGAAGGCACTGCACTCACGAAATCTCTTTTTAAGGAAAAGCCGCAGCCGCCTGCGTCTGAAAAGACGCACCCGCTGCAACAGCTCGGCTGTCGATAACCGACCTGCCGGCCAGGATCGCTGACTGATATAGTCCGCTAACACGGCCTCGATCAGGTCATCAAAACGTGGATAGAGCTGGGCAAAGAACCGTGCCAGGTTATCGCGTGAGCGCCGCAGCGAACATTCGGCCTTGCCGCAGGGCCGGATACCGCCGCCGTCCAGCGTATAAAGGCGCTCACCCGAGTGCAGGAAATTATTCAGGTGGATGTCGCCTTGCTCAAGCCCGGCCTGGTGATGCGCTGCAATCGTGGATACAGCCAGTTTCAACAGCTTGATACGTGCCGCTTCATCATCGGCCTGCTCCCATACCTGCGCCAGCGTCTGCGCCGGTTCGATGGCCGCCAGCACAATGACATGCAGCGCACCGTGGTCAGCCGTGCCCGCGTGTAACAGCGCCGGTGCAGCAATGCCGCATTCGTGCAACGCCTGCAGTCCGCGGCATTCATCCTGCCAGTACTTGTCAGACCCCATGTACACCTTGGTGTAAACGGCCTGACCCTGCCAGGCGCCCCGGCAGACCAGTCGCTTGCCGGGAATGGCACGCACCACCTCATCACAGCTGACCTGTGCCGCAGTACCTGCCTGGCCATCCATTGCAAGCACAAACGGCCCCGGCTGGCGGTCCATTTGAAGCAGTGCAGTAGCACTAACGGGGGATTCAGGGGGGCAGCTCAAGCTTCACCACGAGTGCCTAGTCATCCAGTAATAACGGGATCAGGAACGGCAGGCTGCGTAGCCGTGGCACCGATTTCGGGTCGTTAGGATCAGTGCCACCCAGATATTCTTCCAGGTTGGTAAAGCGATCGCCGTCGGCATCCTCGTCTGCATCTTGTGCATTGAAGGGATTAAGACCGTAATTGATCTCGTAGCTGTCAGACATACCATCATTATCATCGTCATCATCACAGGCATCACCCTCACCATCGCTGTCGTTGTCTCGCTGGTCAGGGTTCGGAACATCAGGACAATTATCCACGCTGTCGGGAATACCGTCATTATCACTGCCGTAGATTGCTCTGACACCGTCAATATCATCCTGCACAGGTGCCTCGATACTGCCTGCAACCGGATTCATGAGGGCCGGGTTGTTGAACTCATGATCAAGACCGATGGTATGACCAAGCTCGTGGGCAGCAATCCGTGTGAAGTCGAAAACATTGCCCTGTTGCGGGCCGCTGTACACATCCCATTCAAATGACTCGTTAAAAATGATATCTGATTCCAGTGTCGTTTGCGGAGCAGCCGAACCGGTGGTATTGAAGGTGATGGCCAGTGTTGTCAAACCAAAATCAAAATCACAGGCATCCGCCCTGAAATCGACGCCGTTCCTGCCATCTGCAGAGAAACCACTCAGACAGGGGTTCGCATAGGTATTACGCAGCACTGAAAACCGGAACACCGTGTCCTCGTGCCAGCGCGCCATGGCGGTTTCAAAGGCGTCATTCCAGAGCACCCCGCTGGGCGAGTCATAACCGTCCTGTGCATTGAATATTTGCACAAAGAAAGTGGTTTCAGGTGCCGGCCAGCGGCTGTCCAGAAATACATAGCTGCCAGACTGGCCTGATATCAGGAGCAGATAGACAGCCAGACCAATACGTGCAAGTGCGTGTTTCATGCCCGTTGCCTTACTGCGCAGCCCGCAACAGCCGCTTGAATTCCTTTTTATCCCGTGCGGCGGAGACCTCATCAGGTGCCCCCACCCTCAGGCCACGAGCCACACCCTTGCTGAGCCGGCCTGAGCGCTTGCCATTGGTGTGTTCAACCCCCATGACCGGCCGGCCCGAGGCGGTAACTACCCGTTCCGTCCCGGCAGGGTCTTGCTCAAGTCTCATATGCCCCTGTGACCAGCCGTATAACGGGTGTACCTGCTTGCGTGCGGGTGACTCCACAAAATAGATGCCACGCTCATTCAACACCGGCATCTGCATATCCGCTATGGACAGTTTTCTGCCCGCCAGCTCGCCGCCAAGAAATCCCAGGGTAATCTTTCTGCCCCTCACCGCACCCTTGATGACATCATCAATTTCAAAGGTTATCTGCGTATGAATAACACGGTTGCCGTTCTCATGAACCTTCACATCGACTACGCGGCCCTCAAACACCAGCGCAGAGTTCTGCAGCATTTCCTCCAGGGTGACCTCAATGACGCTGGTCGCCTGTGCGACAGAACCGAAAACAAATACGCTTAACAGCAGCATCCTGAAAACAGTCATTTGTGGGCAGTAAAAATGTCGTGACCGTGAATTCATAAAGACGGGAACACCATCAGCTTAGCGTGAAATATAGACTGATCAAATTAGAATACATAATCATACCCGGATGACATCAATAGGCACCTGGCGAGGCGATCCACTATCACATCGCAGCCTGCTATTATCGTC
>JBATFE010000104.1:0-1766 GCA_049664445.1 Gammaproteobacteria bacterium | reverse complement strand
TGCCCGTGATCTTTTCACAACTGCTCTACCCATTGCAGCCGGAACGTCCTGGAATCTACTGGTTTGCCATGCTGAAACATCACCCACTCCTGTTCGATGGTGTCCTTGTCAAAAATAGTGAGATAACAAGGTGTCATCGCACATATTCACCTGAGTGCGCTCAAAAACCAAGTGCAAAATGTGTGAGAAAGGGAACGGAGACGTTTATGGGTTTAATGCCTCCCCTTTTTTGTATTCTTATTTTTCAATATAATCGGGAGGTCCGACCCCTGCCCAAAAACCGCGTAAAATAGGTGCCGGATAACTTTGCCGGTCCTGAAGAAGAAAGCTGCCATAGCCTGTTAAAAATCTAAGGAACCTCTGATTAATTCGTCATTGCGAGGAACAAAGTGACGAAGCAATCTGTAACTTGTTGATTCACTGGTTACGAGATTGCTTCGCTTCGCTCGCAATGACGGGCTACATGAATTAATCAGAGGTTCCCTAATAACCGACAGGAAATATGCGCTGACACCTTCTCTACTTTCTACACCCTGTTAATTCAATCCTGTTAATTCAATATGGAGCAAGTCATGAAACTAGTATCATCAATTGCCGCAGTCGTTATAGCCACATCGTTCGGTATCGCGACCGAATGTGCCTGGTCGGCTGAAGCAACACCGGGCGAGTCTGCCGTACCTGCCTTGCAGACAACTGCCCCTGCTACAAACCCTGCCCCGGGCCGTTACCCGCCGCCTCCCCGCCGGGGCGGGTATACGCAACGCTGGCAACAACCGTCACAGTGGCCTGCGCCCCCGGCAGGTTACGGTCAGGTGCGCCCTTACTACCCGCAGCAAAGACCATATCAGGCTGTCCCCGCAGCACCAGCAAAAAATCCAGTCCGCGCTGACATCGAACAAAGGCAGGAACAATTGCCATCGAAAAGTACGGAAGTGGACACGGCCCAAGCAATCCTCGAGCAGTTACAGCTAAAGCTTCAGCATAGCCGTGATGCAGAACGCGCGCTCGACGAAAAAGTAGCCGCCATCACCGGCGAGCAACAAGCCTTGCAAACGCAGGTAACAGAACTGATGACAAAACTGGAAACCGGCAACACCAGACTGGAACAACTGCGCCAGCAAATCGCCAGGAAGCAGGAGCAAAACGGGACCCTGACTGCAGAGCATGAACGGCTGCGCAGCGATCTGGCCAGCCGGGACAAGCAGCTCGCCACAGTACAAGCTGAGCGGCTGGCTACCACGCAGACCCTGCAGCAGGCGCAGTCCGGGAACACCCTTTCCAGCGAGCAACTCGGCACAGCCATGGCACAGGCAGATACACTCAGGAACGTGCTGTCCGACCTTAAGACCCTGCTGGAAAGCCAGCAGACCACGCTGCAAAATACCGGCCTGCAGACCACCGCCCCGCAGGCCGTGCAGCTGGCCCCGCCCATGACCACAACGTCCGGACAGCAACCCGGCGCAGCCGGGGCACAGGTGGCGGTGCTCAATAACGCGCTGAACGAAGTTAAATTGCAACTGCAGAACCAGAACATCAGACTACAGGACACAACACAGACCCTCGCAGCCGTGGTTGCCGAACGCGACGGACTGCAGGCGGACCTGGCTACCTGTCGCCAGAACTGACCCGGGCCAGGAACTAACCGGTAACAGGGGTCAGACTCGATTGATTATCTGAAAATGTATGCGGACCTTTTTCGCTTGCTCAACGCTTCAGATTTTTGAGTCGCTTGTTGCCGGCCGGTCTGGCAGCCGGCCCTGACAAGT
>JBATFE010000103.1:0-6675 GCA_049664445.1 Gammaproteobacteria bacterium | reverse complement strand
ATGCGGGATAATTTCCATCCATACAAAGCGCAAAGAAACAAATAATAAATAGCCACGGAATCGACGAAAGAACACTAAAGTATAAAGACCTTGCAAGAAATATTTCCGTGTTCTTTCGTGGATTCCGTGGCCATATAAAACAGTGTAACCCTGAACCAGTCGTCACACCGGCGCAAGCCGGGGTGCTGACGGATCTCTGTCAGGTTGCCACTACCACGCGCAGCGCGTCCAGCCGCAAGCTCGCCGAGTCCAGTGCCACCGTCAACGCCGTGCGTTGCTGTTCCATGAACCTGATTTCATCGGCCCTGACATTCGGGTTGACCAGCGCCAGTGCCTTGAGACGATCGACTTCTTTCGTCAGTGTTTGTGTTGACAGCCCACGGGCAGTCGTGATGATTGCCGGGGCCTGCCGGTCTGCGAGGGCTTCGCAGTGCGCCAGCAGCTCGCGTAGCGGCTGTGAATAAGTTCGGATGATCTTGATGGCCGTTTGCGGCGGGATTGTTTCCCGCGTGGCGATGATCTGCTCGTGCGAGAGTGCGTCGCTATGATCCTTGCCGTACTGGTCGGCAACCACCCGTATGGTGGTCGGTGGCAGGTAACGGCTGGTTTGCAGTAGCTCGCTGCACACCGTATCCAGCGTAAACAGGCATTCCAGCAGCAGCGTGCCGGGGCTGACACCCGTGTATTTGACGGCCGTCATGGCGGTGTTGCCGGTCTCGCTGGCAGGGACCATGTCCATGGCGGCGGTTATCAGCGGATGCTCCCAGCTGAGAAACTCGCGATCTTCGTTGGCGAGTGCAATGGCGCGATCACAGCTAAAGGTCATGCCTTCTTCATGCAGACCCGGGAAGTGGCTGTGCATGTGTTCGCCGGGACGCAGTATATGGCTGCCTGCTGAATGCGGCTCCAGATCGAGACTGTAGCAGTCAGCCAGTTGATCAAGATAGGTGTACAGCCGGGTGTCATTATCCCGGGCCTCGATTTGTTCCCTGAGGGCATTGGCAATGCGCGGCCGGCAGGAATTGTATTCCAGCAGCCGGTCACGGCCGCGGTGTAATGCCGCGTTGAGTGCAGCGTGCCGGCGGCGGGTCACCTCGATCAGCGCAGCCGGGTCCGTCCGCTGACGCAGCACATCCAGCAACCGGCTCTCGACCTCTGCGAACACAGTCTGTCCTGCGGGGCAGACATGCTCAAATGCATCAAGGCCCTCGTGATACCACTGCAGCATCACCGCCTGGGGTGTGTCTTCCAGGCAGGGCACATGCAGCTTGATCGTTTCAAGCTGTCCAATCCGGTCCAGCCGGCCAATACGTTGTTCCAGCAGGTCAGGATTCAGTGGCAGGTCAAACAGCACCAGGTGGTGTGCAAACTGGAAGTTACGGCCCTCGCTGCCGATTTCAGAGCAAATCAGTACCTGCGTCCCGAATTCGAGGTCGGCAAAATAGGCGGCCGCGCGGTCACGTTCAATAATGCTCAGGCCTTCATGGAACACGGCGGCATGGATGCCCTTTTTGCTGTGCAGCCATTCCGCAAGGTCCATGGCGGTATTCGCGCTGGCGGCGATCACCAGTACCTTGTGCGGGCGCAGTGCCCGGAGTTGTTCGCACAGCCAGTCGACACGTGGATCAAGCTGTGTCCAGCGTGTCTGCCCGTTAGCGCCAATGGTCTGGTAGAGCAGTTCCGGGCAGAGCAGCAGCTGCGGATCTGTGGCCGCGTTTGTGTTCGCACTTGCCAGTACCTCGGTATAGGCGCGTGGCGCGGGCAGTGGATAACGCAGCAAGGTCCTTTCGGGAAAGCCTTTGACGGCACTGCGGGTGTTGCGAAACAACACACGGCCGGTGCCGTGGCGATCGAGCAGCTGTTCGACCAGTTGTGCGCGCGCGCTGGACCGCTGCCCCGCGCCGGTGTCAGCATCCAGCAGGCAGTCAAGCTGTATTTCGCTGTCTGCATCAGGCAATAGCGAACGCAACGCCTCGATGGATGCAGTATCCAGCGGCTGATCATCGAGTAATGCCTGTACCGCATTGGCAACCGGTTCGTAGGCGGACTCTTCCTCTATGAAGCTATCGAAATCCGGGAAGCGGTCCGGGTCGAGCAGACGCAGACGGGCGAAGTGACTTTCCTTGCCGAGTTGTTCGGGGGTTGCCGTTAACAGCAACACACCGCGCGTTGCCCGGGCCAGCAGTTCGATCAACCGGTATTCGGGGCTGACCTTGCCCGGGGACCACTGCAGGTGATGGGCCTCGTCCACCACCAGCAGGTCCCAGTCGCCGTCAACGGCTTGTTGGTGACGTTCCGGACTGGCGAGGAAAAACTCCAGCGTGCATAACACCTGCTGCTCGGTATGAAACGGATTCTCCTGCCCGGTGCTCTCCGCGATGGCGCGACAACGCTGCTCGTCAAGGATGCTGAACGGCAGGTTGAAACGGCGCAGCATCTCGACCAGCCACTGGTGCAGCAGGCTCTCCGGCACCACGATCAATACGCGCTGTGCACGTTCCGTCAACAGCTGCTGATGCAGAATCAGGCCGGCCTCGATGGTCTTGCCAAGGCCAACCTCGTCGGCCAGCAACACCCGCGGGGCATGGCGATTCGCCACTTCATGGGCAATGTAGAGCTGGTGCGGAATCAAACTGGTGCGCCCGCCGGTGAGGCCACGCAGTTCGGAGTGTGCCAGCCGATTGAGGTGTTGCAGCGTCTGGTAACGCAACTCAAACCACCGGTCCTGGTCAACCTGCCCGGTGAACAGGCGTTCAGCCGGCCGATTCAACTGCAGGTGGCTGTCGAGTTTGCCCTCGGGCAGCTCAATGCTGTCGCCCGCGTCATTGCTGCCTGTGTAGGTCAGCAGGCCGTCCTGTTCCTTGACTTGCACAACCGTGAATGACCAGCCTTCATGGCTGCGAATCCTGTCACCCGGGGCGAAGTGCACACGGGTAAGCGGTGCCGTTTCGATGGAGTAGGTGCGGGTCTCGCCGCTGGCAAGAAACAGCAGCGTCACGGTACGCTGGTCGACAGACAGCACGGTTCCGAGTCCGAGTTGCAGTTCGGCATAATTGACCCAGCGTTGTCCCGGAATAAAATCGTGCATCCGTCTGTCCCGATAAAAACAGGGGCGTCATGGTAGTGGATTTGCGGTGAAAAATCCCGTCGGTTGAACTTTGTCGGGTCTATCGAGAAATGGCGGCTATACAGGTACAATCCGGCTGATGAACACAGCAGCACCGGAAGAAATCGTTAGCGCCCTGCTTGACGCCTTTGAGGCGCGGGACTTCGAGCTGGCGCGCACCTTCCTCTCAGATGACGCGTTTTCCTATCGAAGTCCTATTGAGTCCTTCAACAATGCAGACGCCTTTATCAGTAATATTTCTCGCATCGGCCCGATTCTCGAGCGCATCGAGCGCTGCAAGACTTTCGTCAACGGGAATGATGTCTGCAGTGTGCTGAAGACGCATACCACCATGGATACCCTGAATGGCGTGCCGGTTGCGCAGGTAGCGACGGTTGTCGCTGGCAAGATCACCGCGATAGAGGCGATCTTCGATGCCACTGAATACAACAAGATGATCGTGCCTGGTGCATAAATGTGCTGCATAAACCGTTTATAAGCGTCGTCATTGCGCTCGGGTTGTTGGGCTGTGCATCGCTTGCACCTGTCGAGGAGGACAGCGCTGCGGCCAAACAGGCCACCGCAGAGCCGGGTATCTTGCCAGAGGGAGAAGGGTGGTGGTATGCGCGCTTTCACATAGAACAGCCTGAAGGTGAGGCTACCCGCTGGTACATGGGTACACTGATTGGCGGTGAAGTGATTGCCCCGATCTTTGATGACTATTACCAGGACGTGTACATCTGGCGAGTGCACCGGCGAGCCAGCCGCGATGGCAATGGGCATGTTTTCAGCTTTATTTTCTACAGTACTCCACAAGGTGCGCAGCGTATTTACCACGCCATCGAGAACCATACGGTGGTGCAATCCCTGCTGGAAAGCGGACAGTTGACCCGGGTGGCGTTTGATGACGTCACTCGCATAACCCGGCCAAATATAGAAGATACCAGTGATGATCACTGGCCAGAATCCGTGCAGAAAACCTGGCCGGCCATGATTATGGGTGTCAGTCGGATGTGGCTGGACCTGGTGTCAGAGCTGGCAGCCGAAGAGAGTGCGATTGGCGGACTTGAGGCCAGGTACAAAAACGTGCAGGAATCGATTACCGGGATCTGGAGGGAGCAGGGCCAGCATGCCATGCTGCATCATATCAATGCGGTCTATGCCTACCAGCCACTGTTGATCCGTTACTAGCGGAAATGACGGCTATGCCGTGTTTGCAGGTGGAAAACAAACAAGTCACCGGCAACGATCAGGCGTACCTCTCCTGCAGGTACGCAATAATAGCGGATGATTCATACATCCACGTGGCATTGCCCTGTTCATCGGTGATCCTCAGGCAGGGTACCTTGATCTTGCCGCCACCCTGGAGCAATTCTTCACGGCTGGTTTCTTCCCTGAGCGCGTCACGGGACTCGATGTTGAGTGACAGGCGCCTGACGGCCCGTTTGACCTTGACGGAGAACGGACACATTCTGAAATGGTACAGCACCAGGTTGCGGGTGCTGGCGTCCACCTGTTGCTGCATCTCGGCGGCACGCACCATGCCTTTTGGTGGGAAAAGGGCATCCAGCAGCAGGATGATCGGGCCAATGATGTAATGCGCGGTCTTGAAAAAGTATTTAAAGAATAGTCTCATTGCCCTGTCCTGAAATTGATAAACTTGGTTCGTGGTAGCACATGCATTTCCGGATGAACGCGACCTGCACAGCTTGGCTTGCGGGCGGGTAATATTACAGTAATCCGGCAAGATGACGCGACAGGAGAGCGCTGCAGATGAAATGGCTGGACAGGATCCCCTATATGTTACTGGTGCCACTGGCGATTTTTCTGGCATTGGCGCCGTTCTCACCGGAGCCGCATCTCTGGGAAAAGCTGAAAATGCTGTTTGCCGGCACGCTGCTGCGTCCGATCGATATCTTTGACCTGTTTCTGCATGGCATACCCCTGCTCATCCTGCTGCTGAAGGCCTCCCTTGATGTATCGCGCAAGGCATAAGGCCGGTGCTTGCCATTTGAAGGCACGCCTGGCATCTCCGGCAAGACTGTTTGCTGCTGTGTGGCTGCTGCTGCCGACCGTTGGCCTCGGTACCGTAGCCGAGCACGTCAGCCCGGATACCGGCCTGTCTTCCTGGAAATCCGGGGGCGATGCGCTTGATTTCGAACTGCTGCAGGTGCTGCCCGATTACGTGCGTGCAGTCTATAGCTCGCGGGGCCTGCCAAAGGCAGTTGTCGACAAGGTCAGCAGTTACTGTGTATTCGGCACCATTTTACGCAACACGACAGACCGGCCGTTGTCCTATCGTGTAGCGGACTGGCGTTACATTACCCCGGACGGTGAAAGGCACCGCATCCGGACCAAGTCGGAATGGGTGGCCGAGTGGCGCGACATGGGGATTGCCTTTCGCTGGTCGATGCTCCCGGACAACCAGACCTTTGCGGTGGGTGACTGGGGGCAGGGCTTCACCACCATTGCGCTGCAGCCCGGCAGCCGCTTTGCACTGGAATATTCCTGGACACAGGATGATAAAACAGAAACCAGAAGAATCGAGGAGGTGCGCTGTGCGCCAGCCGAACCGCCTGTCCATGACTAGGCCGGGTGCCCTGCTGATGGTGATGTGCTTCGCCCTGTTGGCAAGCTCAACCGCCAGTGCGGAGTCGGACACGCCCGGGCTGGGCTATCATTTTGCGCCACTTTCACCGCTTGTGGCGGCGCCCGACTTTACCCTGAAGGACATGGACGGTGAGTCATTCGCACTGCACGATTTCCGCGGCAAAGTGGTACTGATTAACTTCTGGGCCACGTGGTGCCCGCCGTGCCGCAA
The DNA here is from genome assembly GCA_049664445.1 of Gammaproteobacteria bacterium. Lineage (GTDB taxonomy): Bacteria > Pseudomonadota > Gammaproteobacteria > UBA9214 > UBA9214 > UBA9214. Next base: position 748 of record JBATFE010000103.1, on the reverse strand, counting down.
GGAAATGCCGGCGCTGGAAGCGCTGTACAAGAAACTGGGTGATGAGTCATTCGCGGTGCTGGCCGTGAACCAGTGGGAAGACCCTGACCACGTGTTTGCCTATACCGGTGAACTGAATGTCTTCCCGACCTTCCCGATCCTGTTCGACCCGGAAAGCGCCATCTCCGAGGACTACGGCGTTAAGGGACTGCCGACATCATTTCTGATCGATAAAAAAGGACGGCTAGCCTACCGTGCTGTTGGCGGTCGAGCCTTTGATCATGCGGAGGTGGAGAAACTGATTCGGGAATTACAGTCCAAACCCTGATGAAAGGGTAATCCGGATCATGGGGTATTGAGGATCAGTTGCTGTAGCAGCAGCAGATCGGCAGCGTTGATCTGGCTGTCGTCGTTAATGTCACCGAGGATGTCTTCCGGAAATACCGGTGTAATGATCCCGGTCACAAGTCTTGTGAGAACCACCAGGTCGCTGGCATTAAGCATATTATCCGGTGCAAGTCGCGGTCCGACATCGCCGCGGTTTGATGCCAACGGGTTAGTGCTCCAGTTATTAACTTCATCACCGTCGTCCAATCCATCGCTGTCGGTATCCGCTAGAGTCGGGTCAGTGAGGTGGGTTGTGACTTCCTGGTAATCGCCCAGGTTATCCCCATCGGTGTCCACCAGGAACGGGTCTGTGCCGTAACTGCTTTCTTCAGCATCTGTGAGTCCGTCATTGTCATCATCCGGGTCACACACGTCCCCCTGC